>JAGGZE010000112.1 GCA_021162205.1 bacterium | reverse complement strand
CCCGATGGAAAGGTTTAGATAATAATGGCGAAAAAGTCAGACAGGGATTATATTTATATGTAATCGAGGTCGGCGGCGAGGTCGTTTGCGAGGGAACGGTTACTGTGGCAAGATAATTATTTAAAAATATTTATAAATTAAGTTAAAATTGAATTATATTGTTAATCAATATTTTTAGGAGGTGTTTAATGAAATTACGAATATTCGCTATTTTATTTATTCTAATTGCCATATTTGGAATGGTATCGGCGGATTTTTCCCTGAAATGGTTCTATCCCGAAGCTGTCGCTTCTTCTGTAGGAGATATGCCACCTTACGATAGAATGCTCTATGGTGCAACCGCCGGTATATATAATCTTCCAGATGTCAATACAGTCGGCACCGACCCCGACAATTATTTAGAAATCGTTCTCGGCAGCGACGAGTTGGTGAATGCCGAGGATACTACCGATGGTTCGCTGGGTGTGTGGCGCTGTCTCGATGCACAGGGTAATCTCGAATGGGCGGTTGGAACTCGAACAGATGAATCCCGCAGTTCTGTTGCAATTCTCGATTTCTACGGCTCGGATGGTTTACCAGATATCATATCTGGAACTACGAGCGGATGGAATGTCGAGGCATTAGATAGGTTCGGCAATTTCCTGTGGACATTTCTATCCCCACCTCATACTGGTGGTCCCTATGCTTGGCATTCATCGCCCGCTATCGCAGATATTGTTCCCGATGTCATAGGACTCGAAATCGTTATCGGTTGTAATGCCGGATTCGATATTTCTGACAACCATTGGGGAATGTATTGTCTTCAAGCCGACCCATCCGATAGCACCGATGATGGCATTACTTATGCTGGCTGGTCGGATTACCCCCTTGCACCGGGCGGTATCGATGGTATCGATTGGGACTTGTTATGGGCATATCCGACCGATGGTCCTGTTATATCCACTCCTTGCCTTGTGGATATGAACGATGATGATATTTTGGATGTGGTTTTCGGAACCGGCTGGCAAGGTGGAGTTGGTGGGTTTTTGGGAGCTTCCGATGGCAAAATAATTTGTCTGAATGGGAGCGATGGTTCATTGCTATGGGAATACTCGACCGGCGGTTCGTATCCTGCGGTCTCGGGTTCGCCTGCCGCCGCGGATATCGATGACGATGGCGATTATGAAATCGTAGTCGGTGCTTACGATGGCAATGTATATTTCATCGATGGCGACGAGGATGGCGATGGCACAATAGCGGGTTCGGAAATTGCCATATATTCTCATTCGGGGAGAGTTTATTCATCTCCCGTTATCGCAGATGTCGATGGCGATGGCGATTATGAAATTGTCATTGGAATCGGCGGTGCAAATCTGAAATGTTTCGACTACGAACCATCGACTGCAACTGCAACATTAGAATGGTATGTCGACCTCGGTGATTCGATTATTTCATCTCCTGCAATTGCTGGTGACCCCTATGATAGAACACCTTGGCAATTTTTTAGAGGAAATGTTCAGCGAACAGGTTTTTATTCGCACACAAACGATATTTTGCAAATATTTATCTCTGCAATGCGAGGTGATAATGCCTATCTCTATCAGGTTCGCGGCGATGGCACTATTATCGATTCCATTAGACTCGGCAAAGAAGTTTTTGCATCGCCTGTGGTCGCCGATATCGATGACGATTGCCTGCTCGATTTAGTTATTACCGGTGCAAATTCATCCGACGATTCGATATTTATAACGGGTTCACCCGGTCCCGATACGATTTGGTGTTTCGGCACAGACATTTTCACTCACGGTTGCGAGACCACCGAATTTTATCCGCAGATAAGCGATGTATATACCGAGGATTGTTCGCTGGTTTATGCTACCGTGTGTGTTTTCGACGATGATACTAACTATATTCGCGGATTAAATATTTCTAATTTCGGTTTTCTCGAGGATGGAATGCCGATTGTTCCACCGAATCTTGAAATGATAAATGAATGTCCGCCCGAAACAGCCAAAGTCGATGTGGTTTTACTTTTCGATTTCTCGACCAGTATGGATGATGAAGTCGATTTGATGCATATTCATGTCCCCGAATTTATTTCAGCACTCAGAGATGTAGATTACCAAATCGGGATAATGGTTTTCAATGGTTGTCCTGATGAATTCGGTGGAATATGCAATATGATAAAGACTCACTTCACGGGTCCATCGGCTTGTGCATTAGACCTTACAAGTGGAACCGATTGGTGGGCAACAGATTCTGTCGAGTTCACATGTCTTTTCGAGGCTGCCTGGGAGATGTATTCCTGGCCTGCTGGAAGTCGTGGTTCCGGTTATGAAGACCAGTTCGGAGCACTTGTTCGAGCTAACGAATGGTTCGATTTCCGCACCGATGCACAAAAAGTATTCGTTCTATTCACCGATGAGCGTCCAATTGTCAGTGCTGTCTGCGACCCAACCTGGGGCGAAATTCCAACTTCATGGGAGGAATATTCGATAGATTCCATCGTTAATTATTGTATCGAGAACGATATTATTGTTCTACCTGTTACTCCGAATAATGGTGAATTTTCGTATTATTCACCATCGGAACCTGCATCGAGAATTTATTACTCTGGATATTATGACCTCGGACCCGAAACAAATGGCGACTGGTTCCATCTTTACTCGGATGATTGGAGCGACCTCGTTACAGGTATAGCTAATGAAATTGCCGCAGACTCTTGCTGCTACCAATTTGTATGGCGAGAAACCTTGTTCTGCACCGATTCTATCGACCTCATCGTAAATGTATTCGATACGACGGGAACTTTCGGTATCGATTCTACAAGATATATGTCGCTTTGCCCGCCGCAACTGACTCTTTCGATGCCTCAACCATGCGGAGGCATCACATCTTGTTCGGGATTGGGTTTTACTTATATCCTCGATAATCCCGAATACGGCGATATAGTTCCATCCACTGTGATTATGATTGTTAATGATGACACTTTGACGGAATCCGACGGTGGTGTTGTGATTACTGGAACAGGGATTGCCTATGCTCCGTTAATCCAATGGAATCATGGCGATACAGTTACATTCTGGATAGACTATATGGAGAATGAGAATGGTTGTGCATCATCGACAGAGCCATGCTTTTTTGTAGTCGATACTATCGCGCCTGTGGTTCTCAATACAATTCCCGCCGATGGCGAAACATTGAGCAATCCATCCACAATCGAAATATCGGCACAACTTTACGACGATTTCTCCGGCGTGGATACATCGTTATTCTCCGAGGAAAATGTTTTCGTGATGCGGGCATCGGATACTATCCCGTATGATTCGTTGCATTTCGAGGATTCGCTGCGATTTGTGCTCGATGGTGTCGATTGGATGGGCGATGGTCCATACACGGTTTGTGTGCGCAATCTTTTCGATTCGCCGGATTATAATTATTGCCCGCCGAACAATATGATTATTTACTGCTGGGATTTCTGGATTATTTCTGTCGAAAGACTCGTTTGGTTCGGCGATACGAATGCTGTTCCATGCGATACTGCATATATTCCGCTATACATAGACAGTTTGGTAGGCGCAAACTACTATGCACTCGATGTCTGGTTCACTGCGGATTTCGATTTAATTCAACCAATCGGGATTTCCGATGACAGTGTTATCGTTCCAATCGCCGATGCTCAACTTACCGAAGATATTCCAGATTCACTTTGGCATATTCATATAAATTGGGCTGATACTGTCAGCGGTCTCGATGGCGGAATAGTCGCTTATTTGCTCGCGCTTACGAACTGTGATGCTCACGGTGGCGATTTCACATCGGTGATTATAGATAGTGCATCCTTGAATCATGGCTACCCCAGAGTTAATTGGGAACATGGATTTTTCTACGCACTATGGACTATCGACCCGTGGTTGATGGATATCAGGATGGACAGACTCGAAACTTATGAAAAACGAGTTGTTACAATCGGTGCGGCACCATCTGCAACAGAACTTTACGACCCCGAGGTCGATATTATATATCCAGAACCGCCGCCTACCGAGGTCGATGCTTATATATATTTGAACGACCCCGATTATTCTGCGATAAGAAAACTTTTGCGCTCGGTTCAAGGATTCGACCTGCCGGATATTTGGGTTATAAAAACAGATACCGATACGAATCTTTTCGTTCATTGGAACCCGACATATCTGCCCGAGGGATTTTTCATTCTAAACGGTTTTGTCGATATGAAGCGGGATACATCGTATATGTGGAACACCGCAGATTACGATTCGCTGATTATCCGATGGTATTTCCCCGATTTAGCTCGAAGCGATATGGATATGTTAGCCGGCTGGAATATGATTTCGTTCCCGTATGTGCCATACGACCATAGCCCCGATTATATATTCCCCGGTGCAATCGGTATGCTCGGCTACGATGCTTTCACTCACAATTTTTACCTCGCTGAATCACCCGAGGCAGGTGCTGGATACTGGCTATTCTCATTTATGGATACCACATTTTCGATGGCTGGTGTGCCTGTGGATGATTATCGCAGGATAGTATATCCAGGATGGAATCTTGTGGGCGATTTGCGAAGACCGATTTCTGTGGATTCACTAACAAGCGACCCCCCGGGAATGATTTTCGGGATATTCTATTTCGACCCGATATATCAGGTATATTTGCCTGTGAGCGATACACTTTATCCCTGTTTCGGTTTCTGGATTTTCTCGACCGGTTATGGCGAAATTCATCTGCCATAATATGTTGATTGGATTTTGAATAAAAAATATATTTTGAAAGAATAATTCCACCCGTTCGGGTGTTCTCTTTGCATTGCTTTCCTTGTTTCACAAAAGCGAAACAATTCCCTGCAATGCCTGATTAATAAATAACATTTGAAACTTCTGGACAACAATGAATTGAGCGAAGCGAAAGAAAAGTCGTCATTAAAAAGAGCCGAACGGCTCTGGATTCCGTGCAGCAGGTCAGGAATGAAACGATGCAGCATGATAAAGAGTGAGCGGGAATCATGTTTCATCATTCAATCATTCACATAACCGGTTCAGAATTCATCTCAAATACACAATCCGTTTCGTTACTGTCCCGCCATTTTCCATTGTCGCACGCACAAGATATATTCCCGATGCGATTGTTTGGTCGAGATACCAGATGTAGGGGATGATGCGTTGCATCGCCATTTTCTTGGGCGACTCACCGGGTCGCCCCTATAACATTCCCCCTTATATCGTAAATCTCTATTTGGGCAGGTTGTGAACCTGTCCCTACATTCACGGTGATGGCGCAAGACGAATTGAATGGATTTGGAAAAACGGTAAATAAAATATTATTAGTATTCGTTTTTTCGTTTTCTCTAATAGCTACACTCGTTGAATCCTTAACAAGATAAATGAAATCGATATCCACGGTTGCAGATTCGACATTAATTGGGTCGAGCGAAATTTGCACGCTCGAAGTCAACAAAATAACAATTCAAGGAGGTCATGAAATGGCGATTATAAATAATGCACCTTCGCACGATGACGATGCAATCCGCATCTGACCAGGATAGACTTTGTTATACCGTTTAGCTTGGAGCTTTAGGCGCTTCTCTATCCGAGTCTCGATTTTCGCCAAGCGTTTGATGCCATATTTCAAGCAACGAAACCGACTGTTAGCACTTTTGTGAATCATCATTGGAACTTCTTTCGGTTAAATCCAATTCAGGTGTTCCCGAAACTTTGAGCAGTGCTGATGTTTTCTTACATCTTATGATATACAACGAGTTGAGATTACTTCTCCCGCCGCGGCGGGGTAGCGATGATGAAAATCTCTATTTAATATTAATCCGAACTATTTTTTAAAATGTTCTATTCCCCAGCTTAATTAGAAATATCTATTCCATTTCGTCAATTTTTTCGTGGACAGGTAACATATCAAGATAAGCATTTTTTTAAAAATTACTTGCAATTTTAATGTTTGAGAGATACAATATCAAGATTAACTCGAGGAGATATTATGTCGATTCTTGTATTAAACGATGTTTTCAAAAGATATAAAATGGGTGAGCAATATGTGAATGCACTCGATGGTGTCAGTCTCGAAATCGAGCGCGGTGAATATATTGCGATAATGGGACCATCGGGTTCGGGGAAATCTACTATGATGAATATACTCGGTTTTCTCGATTTGCCCGATAATGGTGAATATATATTCGATGGGCAAAAAATTACAGGTATGTCCGAAAGTGACCTCGCATTTGCGAGAAATCGTCGAGTCGGTTTTGTATTCCAGACATTCAATCTATTGTCGCGAGAGACCGCTCTCGAAAATGTCGAACTTCCAATGATTTATTCGGGAATATCTAAAGCGAAACGATATAAGCGTGCTAAAAAATTACTCGAAATGGTTGGACTCGAAGAAAGAATGAATCACAGACCGAATGAGCTTTCAGGCGGTGAGCGTCAACGGGTTGCGATAGCGCGAGCATTGGTGAACGAACCAGATATCGTTCTCGCAGATGAACCAACCGGTAATCTCGACAGTAAAACAGGCACCGAAATTATGTCGATTCTCGATAATCTAAACGAACAAGGGAAAAATGTAATTCTTGTAACGCACGACCCCGAAATTGCTGAGCATTCCAATAGAATCGTTCATATCCGCGATGGTAAAATTATCGGTGAGGAAAAGAAATAAGAATGAATTGGCGAACAATCATATTATTACTCATACCGATAATTTGTCTCGCTTATGTCGGCGATTGGACTGTTGTCGGCGATATTCAAGAGGGGCTTTGCGCCGAATCCTACAATAATTATATCTGGTTCGGAACTATGGGCGGTATCGTCAAAATCGACCCCGATGATAGAACCTATACGGTATATACCAATGCCGATGGTCTCGGTGGACTCGAAATAGTCGGTCTTATCACCGATGAACAAGGGTATTTATGGTATGCATCGAAAAATGGATATATCGGTGCATTGGTCGATAACAAATGGTATTCGTCGGATGAATTGGCGAAAAATTTCTATCGACTCAACCGATTGGTTTATAATGATGACGATATTTGGGTATGCACATCGAATGGAATTATTCGCGCTACGCCTGTGCCGACCACTTTTTCGGTTATTCAGTTCGGCGAATTCATCGAGAGTTTCAACGATTTCCCGCCTCAAACCGAGGTAACCGATATAGCATTTTTTCACGGGACGATATTTGTAGCTACACCATTGGGCATAGCGTTTGCACCGATGGATACGAATCTTACGAACCCCGCTGTCTGGGAGACGACCACTGTATATAATGGGACAGATATTCGAGGTGTGACTGATTTTGCGATTCATCACGATACACTTTTTGCACTCGCTCCGAAAGAATCATCGGGACAACCTGTCGTATATTATTTCGACGATGGCTCTCTCAATATATACGAACCTGCGAGTTCATTCTCGATATACGAGGGTTGGGATATACTTTCGCTCGATGATACTCTATGGGTGATGAATGGCGGAGGAGTATATTATTATTCCGAAACTTACAGTAGTTTCCGCAAGAGATACAGCGATGGTGCAAGAGCGGGAGCATTCGGTGTCGCCGAGATAAATGGCGAAAAGTTCTATGCAACAGGATACGGTTTGGGTGTCATAGAAAACGATACGATAAAAGTTTCTCCATTCAATTCGATTTTCGGGCAGACAATTTCGGATGTGGTATTCACCGACAGTGTTATGGTGGTTGCCACGAATAATAAAGCGGTGAATATTTTCGATGGCACAAACTGGAAATTTTGGGATTATTATAGTTTCCTGCCATATATACCGGATTCGCTTACCAGCGCTGTTAGCGATATTTTCGGTAGAATTAAATCCGCGGTTGTTACCTCCGATGGAACGATTTGGCTCGGAACTTATGGCGCTGGGATTTTGAAAATATTCCCCGATTCATCGTTCGATATATGGAACGATACGAACAGTTCGTTATATACATCCGTTTCGGGAATGAGTTATCCGATAGCGAACCGTATGCGTCTCGACCCCGATGGAAATCTATGGCTCGTTTCATACAATTCTGCGGATAACAAGCCGATAAAGGTTTGGACACCCGATAAATACAACGAACCCGATAGTGCGGTTGCATTCGGCACATCGCAGGGAATTCCGAATAAATCCGTTCGTGCAATCGCCTGCAATTCTTATATGGTCTCGGTTGCGACTGCTTATGGTGCGGGTATTATAATTCATAAGGGCACAATCGATAACACTTCCGATGATATTTATATATCGCTTGTGGGGCAACTTCACAACGACGAGGTCAATGCTACGGCTATCGACCCCGATGGCAAGGTTTGGTTCGGCACGATGGATGGTCTGGCATACTGGGACCCCGCGGGATATATTGTCGAGGTGCCTATGCCCGACGACCTTTCGGCAACTATAATTTCACTCGCTGCCGATTCGCTCGGGAATATATGGATTGGCACTCTCGATGGCGCCGCCGAATATATGCACGATGGCTATTTCGCTACATTCAAATCGTCCAATTCCGACGATGCTCCTCCGCAGGATAGAACTCCACTTTTAGACGATGCCATAGGAACGATAGCGGGCAGTATTATCGGCGGAGTTTATACCGATGGCAGAAGCGGCAATATATGGTTCGGTTTCAACGATGGACTTGTAGCGCTTCATTCGCCCTATAAAGCCGATTATGAAATCGAAAGTATGAAAATATTCCCCAATCCTGCGATTGCACAAAGAGGTATCGCTCCGACAATATATATATCGAATGTTCCCCCCGATGCTCCGCTTCTGATATACGATGCGGCAGGCAATCTCGTCCGTGAAATCGCTCATTACTGGAAAGGGCAGGATGGCGTGTTCCGATGGGATTGCAAAAACGATGACGATAAACTTGTCGCACCGGGCATATATTCGATTGCGGCGCCATCCGAAAGTGGAATCGTCAAGGGAAAAGTCTTCATCGTTCGGTAATTTTGCACCCCTTCGGGCAGGCATTCGCCTGTTTTCACCTTTAAGGTGTTTTCTTCGCACCCGTTCGGGCAGGCTTTGCCTGTTTTTATTGTGCAACTTTCCTTGTTCTCCGAACAATTCCCTGTTGCACCTGATTAATTAAAATAACTATATCAAAATGTCTGGGCGACAATGAATTACCCCAACTTGTCTGGGTAAGAAAAGTCGCCATTAAAGAGAGCCGAAGGTTCTTGCACCAGATTAGTCAAATAATATTTCAACCATTATATATAACCGAATGGTTTTCTCAAAACCTTTTTCCAGAAAACTTTAAATATTTTTTGGCGAACTTTGGGTGTTTTCTTCGCGTTGCGTCCCTGTCCCGACAAGTCGGGCCATTCCTTTGCAATGCCAGAT
>JAGGZE010000095.1 GCA_021162205.1 bacterium | reverse complement strand
GACTTGACATAATCGATAAATGAATTATTTATATCAATTTAACGGGGCGTAGCGCAGTTTGGTAGCGCACATGGTTTGGGACCATGGGGTCGGAGGTTCAAATCCTCTCGCCCCGAATGAATTAAAATATAATCAGGAGGAAATATAATGTCGAGAAGATGTGAAATTTGTGGGAAATCCACAACAGTCGGCAATAATGTCAGTCATGCCACAAACCGCTCGAAGAGGAAATTTTACCCGAACTTACAGGTAGTAAAAGCGAGAATGCCCGATGGCACGGTTAGAAAAATACGAGTATGCACTCGATGTCTCAAAGCTGGCAAGGTTCAGAAGGTAGTATCTATCCCTCAGAAATAGAAAGAGTCGAGTTTTGAATACAATTCAATATTAGTAGATGTTGTAAGTTATTGTATATCAATGGGATATATTTTTCTATTGACAAATTAGATTTAATCAATATCTTAATAATAAGATATAATTACTGAAAGGAGGATATTATGCGCTCTAAAAAAGTTTTATTCCTATTTTTTCTTATCGCTGTTGGACTAATTATCGATGGATGCGCCTGCAACCAAGCTACTCAGCAAGGCGAACAGGGTTATGGCGACCTTATGGTCGGAGTTATTGTAACTCAACCATTGTCCTATTATTATGGAACAACTGGTTATCTCGAAATTTGGGGTCCCGATGGTATTTATCTATCGAAGGAAATCCCGATGTATCTCGGTAATCAGGTTGCGATATTCAGAAATCTTCCAATCGGTAGATATATCGCATCGCTCAGTTACAGCGGAATGGTAACTACGAAATGTGCTGTTCTTTGCGGAATGGGCGATGTTCAATGGCGAGCAGATTGTGCTAATGGGTTGAAGCAAATTCTCACTAACAAACAAAATACTAATCAGGGCTATGGTGGAAAAAGTGCTCGATGGAATGGATGGGCACAAAATAAGGAGCAAAGCGATTTTGTCGAATCACCTTGCCCAGCAGGCGGACATAGAGAACCTTGTCAGACATCGATTATATTCAAAATGCCTGAGGATGCACTTAAATACGACCCGTGATTTTGAGAATATGTTCAATATTCTATGAAATAGGGCGCTGAGTTCTGCGAACTTAGCGTCCTTTTCAAAAAATAGTATTCCGTTTAATTCGAGTTCTATTATCGATATCGGAGAATAAAATGAACTTTTTATTTACTTCACTGACAATATTAACTTTAATCGCGCAATGTAGTAATTGTCAGCAAAAATCGTCACAGAATTCACAGATAAGCACGGAAAAAGTCCCGTATGAATTCGTGATTTCACGCTCCTTCGACGATTTCACACCATCGGTTTCAGGTGCGACTATTTCTGTAGCGAGACTCGATGCTAACAAGCTTAATATCGAATTGATTTTTCGTGTCGGCAGGCGGCTTTCATTTTCTATGCTCACCGATGATTCGGCACTCGATTTTCATCCGGTATGGTCGCCCGATGACCAATCGCTAATATTCGATTCCAAACGAAACCAAAAAATCGGTATATGGCAGCTTTCGCTATCCGAAAATAAACCGAAAAGACTTATAGAGACAGACAATGGAATGTGTTTTTGCGCATCGTTTTCGCACGATAGTGCTAAAATTGCATATACGCGCACAACGACTTTCGACCCTGATTGGTGGGTTTATTATGTAACTCCACCGATTAAAGATATTCGTCCCGAACAATTTCAAATAGTTCTACGCACAATCGAAACCGGCAAGGATAAAATCCTGACATTCGGGATGTTCCCCGCTTTTTCGCCCGATGGCAAAAAAATCGCATATTCATTTTTCAACGGTAAAAATTGGGATTTATGGGTAATCGCATTGTCATCGGGGAATAAACTTCGGTTGACACAAAGTGGCGATAACGATTTCTATCCATCGTGGTCGCCGGATGGCAAATGGATTGCATTCTGTCGGGAAAATCCATTGAATTCGAGTTCGGATATCTGGACGATTCATCCCGATGGCAGTTCTATAATGCAGTTGACCGGCACAAATAATCATAACGAGGGCACACCATTCTGGACAACGGATGGTATTTATATACAGACAGACAGCGGGGAAAATACTCCTTACGATATCGCATTGATTCCATCCGAACTTCTGCCGACAACAGCGGTCGCTCGAAATGCTAAAAATACCGAACTATCTTCCGCTGCATCGAGAAAAAATCTCACAATCCAAATCCTAAACAGCACAAGGAAAAAGGGACTCGCCGCAAGAGCTCAGAAACTTCTCGAAAAAAATGGTTTCGCTGTCGAGGATATCGGCAATACGAAAAAGGAAAGAAATCTGTATAAAGGCAAAATATATTACAAATCGGGATTTCGCGAAACTGCAAAAGAAATCGCCAATATCATCCCGGGAACACAACGATTATATGAGAGTAATAAATTTAAGTTCGGCATTGTCATCGTCCTCGGTAGAAACACGAAAATATAAAATCGCCCAGCCATTTCGATATAGTTATTTGATTGAGCTGGCATTGTAAGGAATTGTCGATTCTATCGGCAAGGTCCCGACTTCATCGGGATTCAGAAAAATGCAACGCAAAGAGAACACCCGAAGGGGTGCCCGAATGGGTGGATTTCCCTCATCCTAAATCCTTCTCCCAGTGAATGGGAGAAGGACTTGAAGGAAATGTTCGGCATCTGTTCCTTCTCCCACTTGTTGGGAGAAGGTGTCCCGACTGGTCGGGACAGATGAG
>JAGGZE010000152.1 GCA_021162205.1 bacterium | reverse complement strand
TAAGTTTAAAAGAAGAAGTTGATATTGTATCTGAAAAAGAAACAATTGAATTAAAGAAGTATCCACTTTTTGAAATATTCGATTTTATCAGTGGTAATTCAAAAATAACTGTAAAGTATATTAATAAAAACAAAGGCGAATATCCTGTTTATTCTTCCAATACAAAAAATAAAGGAATTATGGGATACATTAATTCTTATGATCACGAAAAGGAATGTATCCAAATCACTACTAATGGGATTTATGCGGGAACAGTTTTTTACCGACCCAAACATAAATTTAGCATTAATGGTGATGCAAGATTACTAATAAAGAAATATGAAAATTTAGATTACCATTATCTAACCAAAGAAGTAGAAAAAGCATTTAGTAAATATAAGTTTAACTGGGAAAATAAACCAACAGTGGGGAAAACGAAAAATATCGAAATATCAATTCCTATTAATTCAGAAGGCAAATTTGATTTAGAAGCTCAAAAACAAATTGCAGAAAAATATAGAATCATTGAAGAAATTAAATCAACGATAGTCAAAGAGCTTGAAAGAATTGAAAATATAAAAATTGACATCAATTAAAACAACTATTTCGGAACAGGTGCTAACATTATGAGATACATTGTTTTTGGAGCTGGACTTTTCGGCAAAAGTATTTCGACAAAACTCGCCGACCTCGGCGCCGAGGTATTCGTTGTCGACCACAATAAGAAAGCACTCGAATCGATTCGCGACCTCGTCTCAGGTGTGATGATAATCGAATCTACCGAGAAAGACACAACCGCCGATGTTATCGATAAAGTGAAACCAGATGTTGCACTCGTGAGTTTCGGCGAAAGTTTCGATGCCACTTTGCTTGTAACAATATATCTAAAAGAACTTGGAATAGAACATATCATAGCTCGAGCCTCGAATTCGATGCAGGGCGAAATTCTTGAAAAGCTCGGTGTAGAACAAGTTATCCTGCCTGAACAGATGATGGGCGAACGAATGGGTGAGCATATAATTTTGGGTGAAAGCGAACAACTTCCACTCGATAGTGAAACCGCTATCGCTCGCGTGTGTCTGCCGAAATCTGCGGATGAAAAAACACTCGAGCAACTCGATGTTAAAAATTTTGGACTTGAAATATTATTTATTCACAGGATTTATGTTAAACAGCGGGTCTCGAAAATAATCAAACCCGATGAGAACCCGAAACTTGCCGCTAACGATAATTTAATCATTTTGGGAGCTCCGAAAAGAATCTCAAAATTTGTCGAGCAATTGCAGAAAAATCGGTAAATTATAGCGCATCGGTGCAATCATAATCTTTTATCGAGGTCTAAAACAGAAGTTATCACTTGTTTTGTGCCATCAGAACACCGAGAACTAATGATGCTAATTTAGTATCGTGCGGGTCTGACCTCGATGTAAGCACAATCGGGATAGGTGTTCCAGCTACAACTGCCGAACAACTCGCATTGGCAAAATATTGCAAGCATTTATATAGAACATTTGCAGTTTCAATTTCGGGACATAAAATAATGTCAGCATCACCTGCGACATCGCCGATAATTTTTTTTGTTTCCGCAGCTTTTTTGTTTATCGCATTATCGAAACCGAATGGACCATCGACGATACATCCCCTAATTTGACCACGCTGATTCATCATAGCAAGTATCGCTGCGTGTTCGGTTGCAGGCATTTTACCTGGGTTGACTTTTTCGACAGCACCGACACAAGCGACTTTCGGTGTCTCTATACCGAGTGAATGAGCAACCTCGACAGCATTCAAAAGTATTTGAACTTTTTCATTTAATGTCGGAGTGATATTTATCGCCGCATCGGTGATAAGTAAAAGTTTGTGGTATCTCGGCACCTCGAACACCGCTATATGTGAAATCAATTTTTTCGCGGAATGGTTGAGTAAACCCTTTTCCTTATTGAGAATAGCGCGCATAAAATCGCTTGTCGAAACCAATCCTTTCATCAAAACATCGGCTTTGTTGTCTTTAAGCATCTCCACAGCTACTGCGGCTGTTTTCTTGGAATTTTTCTCCTCGATAATTTCGTAATCGTCGATATTTGCGCCGAGCGATTTTGCAGTATCGGAAATTTTTTGCGAATCGCCGACAAGTATTCCATATATAAGCCCTTGTTTTCTGGCATCCTCGACCGCTGCAAAAACATCGTGTTCAGTTGCATCGGCGACAACGACTCGTTTTTTATCTCCCTTTTTCGCCATCTCTAAAAGCTCGGCTAATGTGCGCATATTTTCTCCTCCAAATTTATTTTTTTAGTTTTATCTATTAAAAGTATGTCTGCATTAAAATTATAGCAAACAAAATTTTTACTCTAACACATTTTATCGAGATACAAAGAAAGTTGCACAAAAAAACAGGCGAAATCCGTCTTAATAATTTCTTGTGATATTTGTATAAAGTATGTATAATTTGCAAATGAGCGTTCGATTAGGTGAAAAAGAAACGAATAAAAAACCCGCTGTGTTCCTCGATAGGGATGGCACTATAATCGAGGAAATCGGCTTTATAGACGACCCTAATAAAGTGGTTCCTATATCGAATGCGGTCGAGGCTGTGAAACGGTTGCACGATGCGGGTTATTCGGTTATTGTTATATCGAACCAATCGGGAGTAGCTCGTGGATATTTTAGCGAAGATACAGTTCGAGCTGTCAATGGAAAAGTAGCGGAAATATTCAATAATGACAGTGCTAAAATCGAAAAATTTTATTATTGTCCACATTATGCACATGGTATTGTGCCCAAATATTCGATAGAATGCAATTGTAGAAAACCAGCCACTGGACTTGTTGAAAAAGCAATCGAGGAATTAAATGTCGAGCCTAAACTTGTAATCGGCGATAGAGAAAGCGATATTAAACTCGCTAAAAATCTCGGTATTTTAAGTATCCTTGTGCTCACCGGTTATGGCAAAAAACAAAACGACTATGTCGGACAAATGACCGATTTTATAGCCGATGATATTTTGCAGGCTGTCGAATGGTTCTTGAATTTTAATAATATTTTTTAATTTATTAAAAATAATTAAGAAAATCCTTGCGTTTTCCGATATTATTCATATAATATAACATAGAACACAAGGAGAACGAGGTAACTATTTATGAGACAAAGGATTATAATATATAGTTTTATTTATCTTTTTGCTATATTACTTTTTTCTGGTTGTGCCGGCAAAAATTCATCCCCGACCGAAATTAAAATCTCACAAAATTCCGATGAAGCCAAAAAAATGCTCGTTCAAGCTCAAACACTTTACGGCGATGGTGTAATTTATAATATGCGTGGAGAATGGACGAAAGCACGAGATTCATTCGATAGCGCTCTGAAAATTATATCGAATCTCGACCTGGAATATTGCGATAATGTCTCAGACGATATCGATGCACTTCTTCGGGAAATCGCTTATGATTATCGTTTCACACTTTCGCAATCCGAAACATTAAATGTCGAGAGTGCGCCTGTCGTGTTGTCGCTCGCTCTTTCCGAGGCGCCATTCAGCGAATTGACCAAGAAAAGACTTCATCAGCTTATGGATGAACTGCCGACCGACACAATTAGTATCTCTCACGACTACCCAATAGTTATAAACGACAGAGTCAAAGAAAAAATAATATTTTTCCAGAACGAGGCAAAAAAACCGATGACAAAATGGCTGGCAAGGTCGCACAAATATCTTCCAATGATAAAGGAAGTTTTTGCTAAAGAAGGTATTCCACAAGATTTGGCATATTTACCATTAATTGAAAGCGGTTTTAATCCCAATGCATATTCTTGGGCACATGCTGTCGGTGTCTGGCAATTTATTAAAGGAACAGCAAAAAATTATGGATTAAATGTTAGCTGGTGGGTGGACGAAAGAAGAGATCCCGATAAATCTACTTATGCTGCTGCAAAATATCTTAAAAGACTTCACGATATTTTTGACGATTGGTATCTTGCTCTTGCGGCATATAATTGTGGTGAGGGAAGAGTCCAGAGAAATATGGCAAAGCAGAAAATCGACAATTATTGGGACCTCGATTTGCCGACACAGACGGAAAATTATGTTCCGCTATTTATCGCAGCATTGCTTATCGCGAAAGAACCTGAAAAATATGGTTTTGAAAAAAACGAACCCGAAAAACAAATCGATTACGATATAGTTTATGTTACCGAGGTAGTCGATTTAAAACTTGCGGCTCGATGCTCCAATACGACTTTCGATACATTAAAAATGCTCAATCCCGAACTCGTTAGAGCCTGCACGCCGCCAAAGGTTAGCAAATATCCGCTTCGAGTTCCTAAGAATAAAGGTAAGTTATTTGTCGAGAAATATAAGAAAATTCCCGAATCAGAAAAAATTGCGTGGGCAAGGCATAAGGTTCGCAAGGGCGAAAGCTTATGGACAATCGCACGACGGTATAATACATCGGTTCAGGCATTAATCGATGCGAATTCCATAAGAAATCCCAAGATGCTCAAACCCGGTAAATATCTTATTATCCCGACCAGTCGCGGTAAAGTTCCATCGAATAGCTATGCTAAAAATAACAGTAAATCAAAAACATCGTATAAAACATATACGGTAAAATCGGGTGATACTCCATCACAGATAGCGGAAAAATTCAAAATTTCCACTTCTAAATTGCTATCATCGAATAAACTTAATAAGAATAGTGTTATTAAAACAGGTCAGAAATTGAAAATTCCCTGTGTTATAGTTTCATCGAAAAGTCCCAAAAACACTAAAAGTGAGCCAACCACACATATAGTTAGAAATGGCGAGAGTCTTTGGTTAGTTGCAAGAAAATATGGTGTAACCGTTGTTAATATTAAGAAATGGAATTCATTGAAATCGGATAGACTTAAACCGGGACAGAAACTAATAGTTTATGGAAATTCATCTTCATCGAGTTCGACCACTGTCGTTAGCTCGAAAAAGCGAAATAAAAAAACTACTCATAAGGTAAAAAATGGTGAATCGTTGTGGTCGATAGCTAAAAAATATGGAGTTTCGGTAAGCAATATAACATCCTGGAACAAACTGAAATCGAATAAATTAAGTATCGGGCAAAAACTTGTGATTTATCGAGATGTCGATGAGAAAATTGCGATGAATAGTGAATCCAGGAAAGTTGTGCATACGGTTCTGAAAGGCGAAACACTTTGGAAAATAGCCCGGCGATATGGAACTAACACGAATACTATCATTCAGCAAAACAATATTACCGACCCAGCAAAACTTAAACCTGGCGATAAATTAAAAATAATCATTCAATAGGAGATTTTTAAATGGATGAGGATAAGGGAAAAGAACAATACAAAAAGGAATTATTTATAAAGCTATTATTGATGCTCAGAGCTGGTGCTCTTTCGCAGCTTGGAATAATCGAGAATCCTGCAACGAAACAAAAAGAGATTAAATTTGATATTGCTCGCGAAACAATCGATATGCTCGATGTAATAGCTGAAAAAATGACAGGTAATCTTTCCGATATGGAAAATGAAATGTTGAACAATCTCATTACCGAACTTCACTTGACTTATGTTAAAGTCGAGAAAGAAAAGGCAAATGGATGAATATTCAGAAAATGGTTTCGATGATTTTCGCAGGGCTATGGTCGAACATCAAATCGTAGCTCGTGGGATTTCGGATAATAGAGTTATCGATGCTATGCTCGATATTCCGCGTCATCGATTTGTTCCTGCTGAACTGATAGATTCCGCTTACGACGATACTCCACTTCCAATAGGAAATGAGCAAACAATCAGTCAGCCATATATAGTCGCATTTATGACAGAGTTGCTGGAACTTCATCCCAACTATACGGTTCTTGAAATCGGCACGGGTTCCGGTTATCAATCCGCTGTTCTATCGAAAATTGTTAAAAAAGTTTATTCGGTAGAACGGATTTCAGTTCTTGCGGAAAAAGCGCAAAAAATCCATAGAGAACTCGGTTATAATAACATCGAGATTCTTGTTCGCGATGGCTGGATTGGTTTGGAAGAATTTGCTCCTTATGATGGAATAATAGTAACTGCTGCAGCATCGAATGTTCCTCATGATTTGATAAAACAACTAAATGCAGGCGCTCATCTCGTTATTCCTATCGGTGAAATTTATCAAAGATTATGGAGATATACTATTACGGATAATGGCTATATTAAAGAACCGTCGATTGGGGTTAGGTTTGTGCCATTACTCACGGGAATCGATTGAAAAACAGGAGGAAAATATGATTATATGGATGATTATAATTATTATCTTGACATTTTCGATGATACTATCCTATTATTTAATACCTGATTCATCGGGTATTGTCGTAGTTCATGCTTATGCAATTTTGCTGGTTGCGTTGGCTGTTTTATACCGTGTTTTTAGGAAGATGCGAATGAAAAGAGTCGAATCGTTGATGTCGGAACTAAATTATTTAAGAATGAAGTTGGCTCGATTCGAGCAAGAAATAGATGAGCAGGAAATGCTCGAGGATGAAGTCGATGAAAAAGAGGAGAGCGAATTATGACATATTGGGTTATAGCGATTATTCTGCTGAATTTGTATGTTCTCATTTTTACAGATGCTCCATCGGTCGTGAAGCTTAATGCAGTGATGGTTACATTAATAGCATTTGTGGCTATTTTACGAATCTGGCAGAAAAAACGGCAGCGAACTGTGGAAAAACTTGCCGATGAACTTGAACAATTGCAAAAGGAAAATGAAGAACTTAAGGAATTTGTTGAAAAAATCGAAAAGTAATAAAAATTTTCTATTTAGCTAAAAAGAGGAGGCTCGAATGTTTATTATAATTTTATTAATTCTACTTATCGATACAATAATGCTCGGGTATTTTGCTATCGAATGTAATCCAACAGGCACTAATTATTTAGTATTAATGTATCTTCTTCAAGTCATTGGATATGCCGCTCTTTATCGAATTTATTTGAAAATGAGTAGTGGAAAGCGTGAAAAACTTCAAGATATTGTATCAAGACTTCGCGAGGAAAATGAGAAACTGAAATCTTCTATTCAGCAAAAAAATGTTGATAAGGATAGATAAATTATCAATCGGGAATTTTAATATTTAATAATCTCGCGATAATATTTTCTAAATCAGAAATCCTAAATGGTTTTATCATTACTTTTTGCACATTCAATGCTTTTGCTTGTCGGTGAAGTTTATTCGTTTCAAATCCTGTAACTATAATAATAGGTAATTTCTTATATTTCCTTCGAACTTTTCTTATCAAATCGAAACCGCTTTCTTCGGGCATTCGAATATCCGTTACCAATAAATCGTATTCACCATTTGCCAAAAACCGTGGAACATCGTTCGGGTCTGTCGTGATTGTGATTTTAAATCCCAAAATATTCCCGATTTCTTTCATCGTATAAATCCAGTTCAATTCATCATCGACAAATATTATGTGCGGAACTTTTTTCATTTTTACCCCATTTTTTATATTTCGTATAAAAATAATAAAAACCTTGAATAAATCAAATAAATTGTTATAATTTTAATGTAAATGGATTTGGGAGAAAGTCTCTTTTCTAAAAGAGGTTTCTCCCATAAAATCTTTTTTAATAAATTTAATTATGAAAAAATTATTAAAAATATTTATTCTGTTATTTGTTTTCACTCCACTTTTTTCAAGCGATATAATCGTTCTGACCATCGATGGTGCTATCGACCCGCCTATCGCTGAATATATATGCGGTGGAATCGAACAGGCGAACAATTCTAATAGCCGATTGATTTTGATTTTACTCGATACCCCAGGTGGATTGATGTCATCGATGAAAAATATCGTGAATTGCATTATTCACAGCGATATTCCTGTTTCGGTTTTTGTATATCCTAAGGGAGCTCGTGCGGCATCCGCCGGTGTATTCATTTCGATGTCGTCGAATATCGCAGCGATGGCACCGGGAACTCATCTCGGTGCGGCTCATCCTGTTTCGATAGGTATCGGAAGCGACACATCCAGCACTATGAAGGAAAAAGTTACCAATGATGCTATCGCATGGCTGCGCAGTCTTGCTCAACTTCGCAAAAGAAACCCCGATTGGGCTGAGCGAACTGTGAAATTTTCCGAATCTATCACTGCATCCGAGGCTGAAAGTCTGAAAATAATCGACCTAACCGCCGACAATATAGACGATTTAATCGCAAAAATAAACCATCGCAAAATCGCTGTAGGTGATACCACAACCGAACTCGATATCGACAACCCACATCTTATTTATGTAGATATGAACATTCCACAGAAATTTTTGCATACGATATTGAACCCTAATCTTGCATATTTACTTTTGATACTCGGACTTGTGTGTATCTATCTCGAATTACAGCATCCTGGAGCGATATTGCCGGGTGTTCTTGGAGTTATATCACTTTTCTCGGCATTTTACGCCTTTCAGATATTGCCGGTAAATTATATCGGTGTGCTTTTTATTATTGCAGGAATTATAATGTTTATTCTCGAAATAAAAATACCCGGGTTTGGACTTTTAACAACAGGAGGAATAGTGTCGATGCTTTTTGGTTCATTTATGCTGACATCGGGGGCTTCGCCCGAGATGAGAATCGATTGGTGGACAATCGTTCCAACCGTTTTATTTATCGCACTGCTATTTATTTTCGTAATTGCCAAAGCGCTTTTAATTCAGACGAAAAAAGTTGCTACAGGTTACGATGGTCTTATCGGTGAAATCGGCGAGGTTATTCAGGATATTTCACCCGATAGTATCGGCAAAATTTCAGCTCACGGCGAAATATGGAATGCCAAATCCGATGAATCGATTAAAAAAGGCGAACAGGTCGAGATTGTCAAAATAAATGGTATGCTCGTTCGTGTTAAAATATCGAACATCGACTAAGATTCACTCGATTGAACGAATTTCAACGATTATATCGGTCGAGTCGATTATCATCTTTTTGGGGATTTCTCTGTCGATGTTGTTTTTGCTGATAAACTCATAATCAATCCCGATAGGAAAAATAATTCGATTGCACCTGTCGGTCCGCGGAATTGCGAATCGAAAAAATTACCCATCAGAAATGCAAAATATCCGTAGATGAAAATTTTGCCCATCGAGTTGGAATTCCATATTTTTCTGGCTAATGAATAAATAATCCACAGGAAGAGTAAAAGTCCGATTATGCCATTTTCAGCGAGAACTGTTAAATAGAAATTATGAAGATGAACGATTTTTCCGCTTCTTTCGTCAATTTCAAATCCTTTTTGCTTAATTTTTTCAATGAAATCGTTTCTTTTTTCGAGTTGCCCAGGACCGATTCCAAAAACAGGATTTTCCTCTAATGCCAACAATCCTATCTGCCAGAAACCGAAACGAGATTCGGTAGATAAATCTCGACGCCAATCACCGGTGAAAATCGATTCGATTCGCTGGCGTGGTCTCGATGCCAATAGCATAATCGAACAAATTGCTAAAATTGTCGCTGTGAAAATTATTATATACTTTTTCCAATATTTTTTCTCTCTAAATGGAATAGCTAAAACTCCGATAATAATTAGCGGTATCGTGAGAAAATATCCTCGTGAGCCTGTGAGTATAAGTCCTGCAAAAAAAATAATCGCCGATATAGAAAATAATCCACCCAATTCTGCGGCAACAGGTATTGCAATAACAAGAACCGATGCCAATGCATTGTGATGATGAAAACACCACAGCATACCTTCGGACCATATTTTGTCGCCTAAAAATTCACAGGGAAAAACACCGATTGCCGAACCGAATCCGATGAGTATCAAAATTGTAAGAGATGCGATATAAATTTTAATGAATTTTTTTGCATTGTTTCCCAATGAAATTCCCAATAACAATGGCAATAACCAATGCACAGTATAGTTCGAGACCGATTTAAATGCTAAAATTCTATCCGATTGAAAAATTGAAAGTATTGATAAATAAATTAGAAAAATTAAAATTGGATTTATAAGAGACTTGTATTTCTTAAAATTTTTCCACTCGAATTGTGTAGGTAAACTAACGAATAGCCCTATATATCCAAAAATATGCGTGAATGGAATTCCGAGTGAAATTATATATGCACCGATTTTTGCCGATGTATCTCTCAATTTTTTCATATTAAATAAAATAATTTATTAAAAAAAATTTGACAAGAGCTTGTTATTAATTTATTTAATACCAATATATAGGATTTGAAAAAAATCGGGGATATAAAAAATGCTAAAAAAATATTTATTCATATTTCTATTGGTATTCTTGTTTACCGGTTGTATTAAATCGCCACAAAATGACGAATATGATAAAAAGTATCGAACTTTTATTAAAAAACGCGAAAAAATAAGATATGGCATCGACCTCGAAGTATTAAGAAAAGCTCTCAAATTATATCCCCAATTTAAACAAAATGGATTAGAAAAAAATTTCGATTTGGGGAAATTTAGAGAAATGTCCCGAAGGGACAGTCTCAATACTATGGAATATTTACCTGCATTTTTTATGATAATGGAGATAGAAGATAGTTTGAAAACTAAAACAGGCATAAATTATCTCGATAAGAAATTCAATCCCAAAGTTATTAGTATTGTGAAGAATGGGCTCGACATAGAATGATTTTGCATTTTGCAAATTGCATATTGTAATTATCGTTTTTATTCTTGATATTCAATAACTTACAGCTGGCACAAAGTTTGCCCATATTTTTATGATGATGATTTTGAAATTTTAAGGAGAAATATGATGAAAAGAAAAGGATTTACACTTATCGAACTAATGATAGTTGTAGTTATCATCGGGATTTTAGCTGCTATTGCAATACCTCGTTTCACCAAAGCATCGATGAAATCTAAAGTCAGTGAACCGAAAAATGTGCTAAAACATATTTATGAAACAGCTCTCGTGTATTATCAGAATTACGGGACATATCCTCAGGCAAGTCCATGGGGTGGAATTTGGTTTTTCAATAATGCCACCACAAAAAATACCAATTGGCAAACCCCACCTGGATTTAAAATCGACCGCCCAACAGGATACCCGAGATTTACTTACCTTTTCTGGTCATGGAATAATCATTTCCGAGCTTATGCATGGGGTTGGTCACCTGATTCTTACGATGCCCAAATGCGAAAAATCAACGACCTTTCAATCACAGAAGAAGGTGTTATTCGCGGTGGAACCTTTATGACTCATTAAACTCCATATATCCCGAGCCCTTCGGCTCTTCTTAGTGGCGAATTTTCTTGTTGATGGAATCAGCAATTCATTGTCGCCCCGGCATTTCGATATGGTTATTTGATTAAGCAGGTGCAACAATGAATTTCACTCTGGTGAAAGTTCCCGATTTTATCGGGATTCAGAAAAAAGTTGCACAATAAAAACAGGCGAATGCCTGCCCGAACGGGTGGATTTCCCTCATCCTAAATCCTTCTCCCAGTGAATGGGAGAAGGACTTGAAGGAAATGTTCGGCATCTGTTCCTTCTCCCACTTGTTGGGAGAAGGTGTCCCGACTGGTCGGGACAGATGAG
>JAGGZE010000017.1 GCA_021162205.1 bacterium | reverse complement strand
TCCTAGGAGTGACGAAATAATCTATTAGCGATAAAAAACGGAAGAATCGATGCATCGCTATCAAATATTAAACCCGACAGAATTATCGTTACTATTTTTTTCGCATTCCTCGAAAATAAATGATTTCAATGATTCGATTCCTGCGCCATCGACAGTCGATGTAAAATATGCATCGGGAAATATTCTTCTTATTTGAGCCAACCGTTCCTTCGAAATCAAGTCGATTTTATTCACTATAAGGACACGATTTTCAGATGCATTTATCTCGTTAAGTTCGCTATCGACAATTTTTATATGTTCCTCTATCGCAGGATGTGAACCATCGGCAACGATAGTCAAAAGATTTGCTTCTCTCGATTCTGCAAGCGTGCTTCGGAAAGATTTTATCAAATTGTGCGGAAGTTTCTTTATAAACCCGACAGTATCGGTGATTAGAACTTTCACATTGCCATTGCTAAATCTGCGGGTTGTGGCATCGAGTGTAGCAAAAAGCTTATTTTCGACTAAAACACCCGCATTAGTTAAACTATTGAGCAGTGATGATTTCCCGGCATTAGTGTATCCGACAAGCGCCACACGAAATAGATTAGTTCGTCGTTTCCGTTGAATTTTTCGTTCACGCTCGATATTATCGAGTTTCTTTTTCAGCGTGGAAATTTGACGGTTTATCACTCGTTTGTCTTTTTCGAGCTGTTTTTCACCGGGACCACGCACTCCGATTGCTCCATATTGCCGTTCGAGATGTTTCCACATCCCGGAAAGTCTCGGCAGCAAGTATTCGAGTTGAGCGAGTTCGACCTGAATTTTCGACTCGAGTGTTCTCGCATGCGTGACGAATATATCGAGTATAAGCCCACTTCTATCGAGAATTTTAATATCCTCGCCGAGAATTTTCGAGATATTGCGGATTTGCGCGGGACGAAGTTCGTCATCGCAGATTACAGTGTGAGAATCGGTTTGCTGAACCAATTCTTTGAGTTCGATAACCTTGCCTTTACCGATAAAATATGCAGAATCGGGTTTATCTTTTTTCTGCATCATTTTCCCGACAACGATACCGCCAGCGGTTTTCACAAGAAGTGCAAGCTCCTCGATATCCTCCTCGACTGTTCGAATATCGTTTGTTGGAAGAATAAGACCGAACAAAATCACTCGCTCGATAGGTTTATCCGTTTGATATCCGAACTTTTCTTTTGAATTATTATTTTTTCTCATTTTCCATTTTGTATAATCGATATATCGGTTTTCCATATTTCACTATTTATCGTTTTCGATTTCCACACCCAATTCTTTCGCTAATTTTTTGGCTTCATCCATATTATCGGCTATGAGAGCTTTTTTAATAGCCATAGCTGTTGTAGCGTTCTTGCCTTTCTCGAGTTTCGCCCAGACAATACCTATCTGGTCCCAGACATCGGGGTTGGCAGGATTGCTTTTCACAACTTGAAATAATGCACTTTCCGCTTCTTCGAGTTTCCCCGCATTTAGAAGTGCAAGACCTTTATTATTCAAAGCTTTGAGGTCATTGGGATTTATTTTAATAACCTTATCGAAATATCCTGCTGCGTTATCGTAATCTTCCATATTGTAATATCTGATACCGATATCGAAAAGAACTCCAGCATCGTTCGGATTCAAACGCTCCATTTTGGTCAACATTTTAAGTGCCTCGTCCTTTTTGTCGAGAGCATCGTAAGCATCGGCAGCCGCAGAAAATATTTTTGGATTTTTGGATTCAAAAAACGGCGTCAATATTACGATAGCGGAATCGGCTTTGCTGTCGAGTGTGTATAATCCAGCCATAATTGCGACAAGACCCTCATCTTTTTTATCGAGACTATATGCTTTTTTATATGTTTTAATGCGAAGTTCCGTATAATATTTCAAACTATCCTGTTTGTTATCCTTATCGAATTTTATCATTTTTTGTTGATACAAATAGCCCAAGTTTTTCCAGGCACTAATATTTGTCGAATCTATCTCGATAGATGTTAATGTCCATTCGATAGAGCCATCCAAATCCTTTTTCTTCTTCCACAGGTTCAGACCTTTATTGAATGCCTTACCGCTTTTGCTTTTACGCCATTTGGTTATTTCTGAAATGTAGGTTGTATCGAGTTGCTGAGTTTTATCGAACATTTTTACCATCTGGTCGAGACTGTCCATCTCACCGTATATTTGCCCGGACATAAAATATGCCTCGGCATTGGCGGGATTGTTTTTAATCTCATTTTTCAGATGGACCAATGCCTGCGAATAATCTTTCTGATTGATATAAACCTTTGCCGATGTCATCTCGGCAGATTGACAACCTATACCGATTAAAACAATACTG
Organism: bacterium; assembly: GCA_021162205.1. GTDB lineage: Bacteria > UBP14 > UBA6098 > B30-G16 > B30-G16 > JAGGZE01. The sequence goes on along the minus strand of JAGGZE010000017.1, from coordinate 31,878 downwards.
ACAAAAAGCACTGTCATAGAAAGAAGCCATACTTTTTTCATTGGGAACCTCCATAATTTTTTAATTTTTTTAAAATTCATAATTTATAGATTTTTAAATAATCTTTTTTCGTTATTCGTCATTGCTCCCTCATTCGTCTCGACTTTGTCGAGCCACCTTCTCCCTTGGTGAAACCGGTGCATGCATTTCTTAAAGTCCTTCTCCCATTTATTGGGAGAAGGATTTAGGATGAGGGAATTCTTTCCAATTCTTTACTTATTCTTTCCAACACAGAATTTATACCTTTTTCTACTTCATTATTCTTGAATCTGATGATTCGAATTCCGTGTGCCTTGATGTAAGTCTCGCGGTCCTTGTCCATTTCTTCTCGACCGATATGAATTGCGCCATCGAGTTCGATTGCCAACTTTGCTTTTGCACAGTAGAAATCCACAATGAAACGCTTCGCTATCGGATGCTGCCTACGGAACTTGTGCCCCATAAATTGCCTATCACGAAGACGCTCCCACAAATTTTTCTCTGCTCGAGTCATATCTTTTCGGAGATTTCTCCTTGCAATTTTCAATTCATCTGTTGTTTTGTGCACGATTCCTTTCCTTTTTTTCTACCATCCATGTAATTTTTTCGTTATTGGTCATTGCTCCCTCATTCGTCTCGACTTTGTCGAGCCACCTTCTCCCTTGGTGAGGGAGAAGGAAAACCGGTGTTTCTTTAATCCCGACGGGTCAAGATAAGATTAGGGAATTTGCTCATATCAGATTTAGGATATGACAACTGTTAATTTTTCAAATCTCATTTTTTTATAAAAAAACATTCATTAACCAAAAATGCAAAGTTTTTTTAAAATTTTAATAATCGAATTTCTTTATAAATTCTTAAAGATTTTTATTGCAACCATTTATGATATTAGATTTATTTATGAAAATTCGATAACTTTAATAATTAAGCAAGGGGGCAAAAATGAGCGAGATGTGGCATTACTCTCGTCGCGCACTGATGATGAAATCGTCGATAATCAGAGAAACACTGAAATTGACGAAAAAACCAGGTGTTATTTCATTCGGCGGAGGACTTCCAGCACCAGAACTTTTCCCGATCAAAGACCTCGATGAAGCCGCCCATAAAGTGCTTACAGAACAGGGCGAAAATGCGCTTCAATACGCCACCACCGAGGGCTATCCGCCATTGAGAGAATTTTTGGCGAAAAGAATGGAAAATTTCGGTGTTGAGGTATCTCCAGATGAAATAATGATTACAGGCGGTTCTCAGCAGGGACTCGATATGTGCGGACGGGTTTTGCTCGATTGGGGCGATGTCGTCGTTTCACCGAGACCGACTTATCTCGGTGCTATTCAAGCTTTCAACGCTTATTTTCCTAAATATGTAACACTTCCATCCGACGATGATGGTATGACAGTCGATGGTCTCAAAGAAATTCTCGAAACGAACAATCCTCGTATGATATATCTCGTTCCGACATTCCAGAATCCCGATGGCAGAACGATACCTGCACACCGCAGGCAAAGAATTCTCGAACTCGCAAAAACTTATGGTGTCCCTGTTATCGAGGACGACCCATATAGCGAACTCGTATATAAAGGCACGATACCATCGCCGATGAAAGCTATGGACTCCGATACAGTTATTATGCTCGGGACATTCTCGAAACTTCTTGCACCTGGATTGCGAATCGCATGGTTAATCGCACCTCCAGGTGTAATCGATAAATTCATTAGAATGAAACAGGGAGCCGACCTGCATACCAATACTTTCGCTCAATATGTAGTATATGAATTTCTTAATGCGGGAAAATTCGATGTCCATATCGCAAAAATTAAAAAACTTTATGCAAAGCGCTTAAAGATTATGATAGAAGCTATGGAACATTATTTTCCTGCGGAAGTTAAATTCACCAGACCGAATGGCGGACTATTTTTATGGGTGGAACTTCCCGGAAAAGTAGATACCTCCGAACTTTTGCATAAAGCGGTTGAAAAAAATGTTGCATATATCCCCGGCACAGCATTTTATCCCGATGGCGGCGGAAGAAATTCGATGCGGCTGAACTATTCCAAACCGACCGAAAGCGAAATAGGAGAGGGTATCAAACGACTCGCCGATGTTTTTAAGGAAGCTCTTGTTAAAAAATAATTTCGATGTATAATAAATTCTTTCGCTCTTTCAAAAAGTCTATAAATTATAGTTGATATTTTTTACGGAGAGGTGTCCGAGCCTGGCTTAAGGGTCACGATTGGAAATCGTGTGACCCGAGAAATCGGGTCCGAGGGTTCAAATCCCTCCCTCTCCGCATCACCCTTCGGGTGTTTTCTTTGCGTTGCGTCCCTTCCGACAAAGTCGGAATTCCTTTGCAACGCCACCAATTTGGGTGTTTTTTGTGCGCAACTTTTCTGACAACCGAGTTGTCATTCATTGTTGCACCAGATTAATCAAAATAACTATATCAAAATGTCTGGGCGACAATGAATTTCACTCTTGTGAAAAAAAAGTCGTCCCTAAAAAGAGCTGAAAACTCAAAAAGAACCGAAGGGTTCGGCGATAGGAAATCCCGCATATGCAAGATTCCCTGCAATGCCTTGAAATTCACAAATGGAAGGCTTTGTCCATACTGTTTGCTAACTGATAAATTTCAACTAATATTTTCGGAGGGGTGCCGGAGCTGGTCGAACGGGGCGGTCTCGAAAACCGTTGTCCCGTTTATTCGGGACCGGGGGTTCGAATCCCCCCCCCTCCGCATTACCTTTCGGGCAGGCGTTCGCCTGCACCCATTCGGGTGTTTTTTGTGCGCAACTTTTCTGACAACCGAGTTGTCATTCATTGTTGCATTAGATTAGTCAAAATAACTTTTCACATTTAAAAAGAGCCGAAGGACTCACCCATTCGGATAGGCATTCGCCCGTCTTTTGTGCATTGTTTCTTTCTGAATCCAAATAAGTCGGAACATTCCCAATAGAACCGGGAATTCCTTGCAACAACATCGGAATTATATCTTATATTTAAAATTCAACTGGAACTGATACGCAACCATTTATATCTCGAATAGAATCGAGAGTTGCTGCAACACTATCTTTATCGAAAAAATCGATATTGTGGATGGAAATTTGAATCGTATCGCCTAAAATCCCAAAATTCACATTCGATGATGGTCCTATCAAATTCATCGAATTCGTATCACCTGTAGAATCTATGATATACATTGTAAAATAAACACTGTCGATAGATGAATGGCAAGCAGTATCCAAAGCCAAAAAATCTATCGTTTGGTTCTGGCAAGATGTGAAAATATCGAGCGGTGGACATTGCAACCGAGCGAAAAATTGCGAACATATTCCGAACGAACAGCTATCGTATCCCCAATTGCAGAATGAATCTCGCACCGCAACAGCAACAGAAATACTTTCACAGGTTGCAGGAATCTCGATTCCCGCGATTGTATCCGAAACCGATAATTCGAGATGAACCGTATCGTAATCTATATACAATGTTCCGGGGTCGTTTCGCCAAAAAAGGTCATCGATAGACCAGTGTATCGAAACCGAATCACCGGCTGAATAGATAAAACTTTCAGGGCATACTATAGAGATAATCGGCTCGTGCGAATCCAATGGAGCATACGCCGTATCCGCACTATGCAAAGTATCTATAATTCTCGGGTTGTTCACCACTATATTATCTATGATGTGTTCGCTATAGCAATCGCCTGTCGATGCGGAAAAACCGATATGAGCCCAGAATGGTGCAGGCAAATCGGGGAAATCCGAATCGATATAGCTTACACCATCCAAAATCACCCGACAGTGTGGGTATTCGACTATAACTCTGACATTGTGCCAGTTATTGTCCACCATATCGAATGGAATATCTACCTGTTCCAGCGAGACAGGAACACTATCGGTTCCGACAAAAAGGCAGGCGACCGAATCGATACTTACGGCGGTATGATTCCCGCTAATATCCGATTGCGAACTGCCACAGAAATTATTATATGTATCGAATTCGACACCCCAGCCCGCACTGCCTATAATTCCGATACTTCCACCGGGAGACAGCGGTGGGTCGAGCAATGGCGAAAATATCAAAGAAATTCCATCGGCACCGGTGGAATCATCGGAAACATCGCACCAGCCAGGAACAAACTTAAATATGAACTCGATATCCAATGTATCGCAAAAAAATGTATCGACAGTCATAAGTCTGCCATTGCGCCAGGTTGTATTTTGAGTCAGGACAAAATATTCGCTATCGGCTGCCACAAAGCCATCGTTGCCATTGATTTGATAGAGTGTGAAATCGAGAGTTGAAAACGAATCTGCAAACAGCGGATGCAATGCACTAACCACAACCATCCAATCGTATCCCTCGGTATCGGGAAAATCTGTGCTCATAATCCAATCGAAACAATGAGTATCGGGAGCGACAGAACCGAAATCTCCCGCAGAATCGATAAAAGTAACGAACCAATCGGTTCCCGATTCGTGTAGAGTAGCGCCGCTGTCTGCACTGATGCTGATTGTGATATTTGCCGAATTGCCACTTAAAATGTAGCAGATATGGACTATGTTGCTATCGTTGCAGTCGGTTTCCTCCCAAAACCATACCGAATCGATAGTCGGTTCGATTAAGTAAAACGACCAGCAGGTATCTGCAGTATTTGCACCGCAAAATTGTGCCATATCTTCGAGATGAAGGCAGACATAGTTGGAATCTAAAATCGATGAAAGGGGAGCGCAAATATCATAGAGCGCTGTTCCTCCCGAATAGGAAAAACTCACAGGCGAACCGTTCATTGTAATATTCAACAGTGAAATATCCACGCCCGACATATCGTCGGAAACAGTGAAACAAATCGAATCCATTAAATAACCGATAGTATCGCCCGGTGCGATACTTACGCTTTCGAGCAATGGTGGCAGTATATCGACGAAAAAAATGTGCGTCATCGGAGTAAATGGCGAAAACATTCCCGTTTCGGTAAAAATACTATCGAGAATAACATTCACAGTATCTCCGTCAGAGAATAACGGAGATGGCACAAATCGTAATGTATCTGTGCTCGTTTCTCTAATGAGCGTAAGTTGGGTGGAATCGATTGTATATGGAGTTCCATCGACCCAGAGAATAATTCTGGAACTATCGGCAGGTGCGCAGAAATTATCGAAGTCGATAACGATGTTTTGGTCGGTGCAAGATGTGAAGGAACTTTCAGGAGGAATAACAAAATACGGGTCGACAGGAATGCATGCTTCCGATGAATAAAAATCCTGTCCATCGTCAGAATCGAGGTCTTGCTGGCGAACCTGAAGTCCATAATTCGTTCCCGAAACCCAGTTCTCGTAAATCGTGTCTATATTCAATATAACCCATCCTTCCCAATTTGGAAACGGCGGAGTGAATTGGTCGGAGGCGATTGTCGTATTAACCGCAGGTGCGGTCAGCCAGTTCACCGTATTTTCGTTCCATGCACTCGTAACGAGATATGCCTGTATCCAGTTTGCATTAGTTGCGGTGCTATACTTGTAAATCCGCAGTTGACATTCTGATAGAGAATCGTAAGTGGTAACGAGGGTATCGAAACGAATAAAAAATCGCCGTGTCCAGTGCCAATCTTCTTTAAGTGTAATGCTGCAATGACTGCCGTAATTTATACTATCGCAGTAAATTCCATCTGTAGGCCAATTCCCATTGTGGCAAATAAAAACATCTTCAATCCCGCTATCGCATGGCTGATATATAAAACTATCCAAAACTCCGCTCTGCCAATATACTACTCGCAATTCTGGAACGAGAAGTTCCTGACAGAAAGAAAATTCGATAGATAAAAATAAAACGAAAAGTATAAATAGAAAATGTTCTAAATAATGCCTCATAGAAAAATTTTAAATTTTATTTATAATTATGAGTTTGCTGATTTTCTCTTTTGTATTTTTAAGATAATCATTATTTTCTACCTGTCAATAAAAGTTAATTTAATCTTCGAGGTTAAAAATAATAGCCAAGCAAAATATTCAGCAATCTTCATCATAAATTTAATCAATATGTTTTTTAGGGAAATATGCAAAAGATTATTTACACATTCTTTTTAATAGCAGGAATAGTATTTGTCGGTTGTGCGCCATCGCCGAGGTATTTGCCGAGAGGCAGAGCTATTCAAATTGCAAAAAAGAAGAAAGTATCAGAAAAATCTACAATAAGCGCTCAAAAAATTCCCACAGATGGAAGTCTTTATGGAACAATCAATCTATATCTCGGGACACCATATAAATACGGCGGCACAGGCAAAAAAGGAATCGATTGTTCGGGTTTTGTCCAAAAAGTTTTCAGCGAAGCATTAGATATAAATCTTCCTCGCACAGTAGCACAACAATGGAAATTCGGTCGAGCAATAGGCAACGATGAACTCGCATTCAGCGACCTCGTATTTTTCCGAACCACAAGAAAAAAAACTCCATCGCATATCGGAATATATATCGGCGGAAATAAATTCGCTCACGCATCGAGCTCGCTCGGTGTAACAATAACACCGATGACCGATTCTTACTGGTCGAAAAGATATATCGGTGCAAGACGAGTAATCAAACGATGAACACCCCTTCAGGCAGGCTTCGCCTGTTTTTAGTGTGCAACTTTTTTCTGAATCCCGATGAAGTCGGGACCTTTCATTAGAGTGAAATTCCCTGTTGCACCTGCTCGAGCAAAATAACATTTCAACACCCATTCGGGTGTTTTTATCGTATCCTTTTGAACCAGTGATACCTATGATGAAACATGATAGATTGCGCACCAATTATCATGCCCAATCATTTAATTCCCGACCTACGGTGCGGGATCCAGAGACATTCACATCACCGGTTCAGAATTCATCTCGGATACACAATCCGTTTCGTATCCATTCGGGTGTTAAGGATGGAGGTGTATTATTTTTTTCGATATGTGTTTTTTGGTTTTTTCATCGTTTGCGACGAGAAGGTATATTCCTTGTGGCAAATCGATTTTCGGTTGCCAGATAACATCTTTTCCCGCTCGATTTTGAAATGAACGACTGAATACACATTTGCCTGAAATATTATAAATTTTAATATTCATTCCTGCAGGAATATGGATTTTACAAATATTCGAAAATGGATTTGGAAAAAATTCTATATAGGATTTCACTTGAGCAGAATGCTCGGTGATTTCCATAGGGGAAAGATATACTATGAAATCGCTTTCTTGTGCAATATCGAATGAAACACTCACATTATCATACGAAAAATCAACTGTCGTGCTATCGACAACCACAGAATCGACACTGTAATTATCGAGATATGACAATATTATTTCCGCATCGTTTTCGCAATGACCTCGTATCAAAAAATTTCCGAAATCGAATGAAATCGTAATCGTAACCGATGTATCGGCGTTAAATATCTCATTTTCCCTTAAATTTGCATAAGTTCCGTCGGCGATATGGATTGTCAAAGAACTATCGCCATCGGGAATGAAAAGTGCAAACCAGCCATCGGTGTCGAAATTAAATTCATCGGGACTTGTCGGAAGCGTATCGTCGGGTTCGATTATCGCAGCGATTACAGTATCGTCATCGGCAATTATAGCCCTTACGATTGCACCATCGCACTGCCATAGATTATATTCGATTTCTCTATCGGAGCGTGGAATCAAATGCCAAAGGAACAATGCGGTTGTTCCTGCGGTTTCGGTATTGAGAACGGTCGATGGCACGAGATGGTGCCAGTTCATCGCAAAAGAATCGGGTTCGAACGAATAAGAAACCGAATCGTTTGTGGAATATATAAAGGATTTCATCTGCGTTCCTGCGAGATTTATTATCATCCCTGCTGTATCCGGCAAGATTTCACCGTAATCTACACTGCCGATTGCGTGAACGAGATGGTCGAAAGTGTGCGAATCCGAACCGATAACCTTATCGGCGATGAACCAGCAAAGATTCGGAATATTTATAAGTCTTCGCTGGAAATTGCATTCGCAATACGAGCATGAACATGCTATCGCACCGATATTTTCCAAATCTGTCCATCCATAAAGCCATCCATCGACACCTGCACGGGTGAACGTTGTTGCAATAGGCGGTCCCTCACCATCGACAAGAATAAGATTGTGGTCTTCCGCTCGATTTGAAATATCTCTCCTGTCCCAACCTGGATAGCCGCCCGATATAATCCCCATTTCGCCATCCGATGCTGCGATTATGCTTGTTTGGTCGGGATGTTCGTGCATCAAACCAGCGTTTCGAGCTATACCGTGTTCGCACATCATAAGAATATAATCCGCATCGGTTGTCCAATTCGTGCGGAAAACTACATAACCGGCCTCGGGAAAGAATATATCGGGACCGAAATCGGGCATTCGAGGAACTATCGAATCGTCGTAAATGCAAATAGCGGGAATCAGCAGCATATTCGATAACATACTTAATCCTTCGCTTTCGAGTTCATCGTAGTTCATCCACCATTGCCAATAAAATAGCGGTGCATTATCGAGTGATGACAGATATAAAAGCGATAGACTTTTCTGTCGCCAAGAATCATCGAGTGTGGGGAAAGTGCCATCCGGCATAACGAGAGCAAGGTTTGTAATAAATACCTGCTCGAAGAAACCATCGCTGAAAAAGTCATCGGCAGGAGCGAGATGAGAAACAGTCCACGAGAACGGTAAAAAAATTTCATTACCATATCTCAAATAAGTTGGACCCTCGGCATAGCCATAATCCGAATCGACCTGAAAACCTCTAAACATCGCATTTACTTTTTCGATTGCGAACGAATACCAATCATCGGGACTGCCAGCATCGCCGATATAGTCTGCGATTGTCAAAGCCATCATCCCCAAAGCACTGTAATATCTCGTCTGGTGATTGTTCGGGATAAAAAGAACAAATGGATTGAAAAAGAATTCATGGCATTTGTAAGCGATTTCGTTTCTTATATACAGGTCGATTTCGGACAAAGTATCGAGAATACCCGTGCCTGCAATTATATCGTAAGCAATAGCGTATTGCATCGCGACAGCAGCGTGGTCGACATCTTCTTCGCCCCAATATCCGCTGTCATCGATTGCATATATCGCCTGCAATGCCTGTTCTATATATGAAGTATCATCCTCGACAATATATGCGAACCCACAGCTTAGGGCATCGAAAGATTTTGTATATTCGATTGCATCGGAGTAATCTCTGCCGATAGCCCCATCGGCGAGGGATAATAATCGAGAATACCATTCACTATATGGTTCTCGTAAAATTCGCTCGCGAAGCGCGGGAATATCTTCATAGTCAAAGAAAAGCGAAGGATGGCTTTCCGGCGGTATCGCAGACAAAATCGAAATCCCGAGAAAAATTATAAAAATCCATTTCATATCATTCGTGCCCAATTCAAATACCTTATTGTGTTATTCCATTACAATTCATCGATTTATATTAGGTAGAGATGCAAAATCTTGCGTCTCTACCGATATATATAAATGTAGGGACAGCTCCCATTTGTCTGCTCTTGTATGTTGTTTGCATTTGTATTTATTGGACACATCCCGCAACGGCGGGACATCTCTACTTTATTCTGCTGGAACAATCGCATCGAATGGGCAAACCTGCGCGCAAATTGTGCAGTGATTTCCCGCACATAATAATTCATCGATGACGGCTTTGCCTGTGTCGGGGTCTTTCGAGAGCGATGGGCAGCCGACTTTAAGACATAATCCGCAGCCGGTGCATTTTTCAGTGTCCACACGGAACGGCGTAATGTCCAATTTTTTCCAATCCAAAAGAATACATCGCCCTCGATTGATTATAACCGCTGGTTCATCTATGGATGTCGTTTCTTTCAACGCTTCCTCGATTTCTTTCAAATCGTAAGCATTCGTTTGCACGATTTTTTTGATACCCAATGCTTTGGCGATTTCCGCATAATCCACTTTGAATGTCGCTTCACCTGTGATTGTTCTGCCTGTCCCAGGATGAGGCTGATGTCCTGTCATCGCTGTCGTGGAATTATCCATTATGCAGACGACACCATTGCCCTTGTTATATACGAGATTTGCAAGTTCGGTCATCCCGCTGTGTAGAAATGTCGAGTCGCCGATATATGACAAAAACTTTTTGCCGACCTCTTTGCCCTGAGCGATACCGATACCGAATGCGACACCGATGGATGCGCCCATACAGATGCAGGTTTCGCCCTGATTCAATGGTGGAATTACGCCGAGCGTATAGCAGCCGATATCTGTTGTCCCGTGAAGTTTCATTTTCTGTGCGATATAGAATAGTCCTCGATGCGGGCAACCGGGACACAATACCGGCGGTCTTGCGGGAAGTTCGGACAAATCTATATTCGGAGTGCGGGATTTTTCACCCAATATTGATTCTCTGATAATTTGCTGATTCAGTTCCCCGCAAATTGGGATTTTGTTTTTACCGATTGTGATTTTATCACCGAGACCTGCAAGTTTCAATTCTTCCTCGAGAAACGGCTCATTTTCTTCGATAATCCATATTTCATCGACCGAATCGCAAAATGTTTTAGCGAGTTTATCGGGAAATGGGAAACTCGAACCGAGTTTCAATATAGATGCATCGGGAAACACTTCTTTCGCATACTGATATGAAATTCCGCTCGTGATAATACCGATTTTCTTACCATCGCGAGTCCAATCTCCTCGCTCGATTTTATTAAGCGGCGAACTGTTCGCAAATTCTTTCAGCTCGGCGAGTCTTTCCTCGAGTTTCTTATGAAGCACTCTCGCATTCGCCGGGATGACAACCCGCTTGGGAATGTCGGGAATATAATCTTTGATTGGAATATCTTTTCGCGTGCCGATTCCGACAATGCTTTTAGAATGTGCGATTCGCGTCCCGATTCTCATCATCACCGGTATATCGAACTTTTCGGAAAGAGACATAGCATAATCCACAAACTCTTTTGCCTCATTGGAATCCGATGGTTCGACCAATGCCATCTTAGCGAATTTTGCATATCTTCGATTATCTTGCTCGTTTTGCGATGAGTGCATACCGGGGTCGTCTGCTGAAACGATGACAAATCCGCCATTGACACCCGTTTCTGATAGTGTGAACAGCGGGTCGGCAGCGACATTCACACCGACATGTTTCATCGTAACCAATGTTCTCGCACCGCCGAATGACGCACCGATAGCGACCTCGACAGCGACCTTCTCATTTGTCGACCATTGGCATTTGATTACATCGCTGTAATGCTTCGCGACATTCTCGAGAATTTCGGTCGATGGTGTGCCCGGATATGCCGATGCAAAGTGAACACCAGCTTCGTAAGCACCACGAGCTATAGCTTCATTACCAGACAAAAGAACTTTTTCACTCATATTATCTCCTTGTTTTTTGCCATTCATTTTCTTATTTTATGCCGACGGAACATTCATTCCCATAGATAAATCACTCATAGCAATCGTTTTTTGCCCGCGGTCGAAATCGCCCGTTCGACATAGAATTATTTCAAATTATTTAGCATAATTTTTTACTATTTCGATGACTGCCTCGGCAGCATATTCGACATCCTCGACAGTGTTGAATGCACCGAATGAAAATCGCACCGTTCCCTGCGGAGCTCCGATGTCGAAATGAATTTGCGGAGCGCAATGGCAACCCGCTCGCACAGCGATTTTATATTCTTCCCATAAAATATCCGCCACTATTTTAGGCTCGATACCGGGAATAATAATAGGAACTATTGCTGTTCGGTCGATGTCGTCTTTTGGTCCGAAAAGTTGGATACCATCGACATCTCGTAGTATATCGAGCATCATCGAAAGTAGTTTTTGCTTATGCTGATGAATTTTCTCGACAGTTTTTTCGAGAACCCAACTTACGCCCTCGCCGAGTGCGACAATACCCGGTGTATTCGGTGTTCCAGGCTCGTATTTTTCAGGTAATTCGTCCGGCATCGATGGCAGGTCGGAATGTCCCCCTGTTCCACCGTAGATAAGCGGGCGAAGTTTTTTCTCCATTCCTTTGCCAATATACAATCCACCCGTTCCTGGAAGTCCATAAAGTCCCTTATGTCCCGTAAATGCAAGCAAATCGATATTATCCTCGAGAACATTGACAGGATATACACCGCAAAGCTGTGCACCATCGACAAGATATGTTATCCCGCGTTTATGGCAGAATTCACCGATTTGCCAGAATGGAACGATTACACCTGTGGAATTTGCTATTCCAGTCGTTACTGCGAGAGCGACACCGGGAGTTTCCAAAAGTTCATAGAATTGTTCGATATCGAGTCTGCCATTATCCCTAACCTCGGTCCATAATATATCGATAACTCCTCTTCGGTCGAGTTCGAGCAATGGACGAATGACAGCATTATGTTCCATCCTCGTGGTAACAACTTTATCTCCTTGTTCGAGCAATCCAAAAATAGCGAGATTCAATGCCTCCGAAGCATTGCTTGTGAAAACAACTCTGTTGGGGTCATTGGCACCGATTAATTTTGTTATGAGCTGACGAGTTCTGTCGATTTTATCCTCGGCAATCTGTGCAGGTTCGTAAGCGCCTCTACCAGGACTCGCTCCGATATTTTTTGCAAAATCCACAAATGCCTCGATAACTCCCGCAGGTTTTGGAAAACTGGTCGCACCGTTATCGAGATAGGTCATTTTATCTCTGATTTTCATTTTATACTCCTCTTATTCTCATTTACATTATTTTCTTGTGAATTCGATTTTCCACGCACTTCAAAATCTCCAAAAAATATTTTTATCTGCGAAATAAGCTTAAAATTACACAATTTATTTTGAGTCGTTATTTTAAACTTGTATGGAAAAACGCAATTTAATTTATCTATATTTTTAAATTCCCAACGGACAATAATTGTCCCGGTGGTGCTTTCTTTTCTATGCTCGAACCTTATCGGTCGGGAATTGTCATCGTCTGTGATATAGATATAGCCATAAAATGGAGATTCCTCATCATTATCCTCTTTGAGCGGTCGAACCGAAATTTTAATACAATCGTTGCCATCGACCTCGACTCGTTTCTTTTGAGCTTTGAATGAATATCCCCTAAATCTTTTGGCAACTATCGAAAATGGATATAATAGCAGTCGAGAAATGCTATCGAATGTGGCTTGCGAAATGACATCGTCGATAGTTGTGGGGAACCATTTGCCATTATCGGCAGAATAGATTGAAATCCGCTTGATTTCGAGTTTTTTCACTTTCCAGATTCTTTTCGGGTCATAGGAAAATTTCCACGATGATATAGCCATAATAGGTGTATCGATAAGTGCAAAACGAATCGACGATTCACCGAATAATTCGGGTATAGTATCGGAATCGATATCTGGAACGAGTTTTTTAAGTAATATAGATTTAATTTCATCGGATTCGAGAGGAGCGTCATAGGCATAAACAAGCCCTATCCCCCCTATCCCGAGAGCAATAAGAACTATGCAATGTGTGAAAAATTGAATTTTCATAATATTGCAAAATTATTCTATCAGAATAAATGCATACCGAATACATCTTTAAGGATGAACAGCACACGCCCGATGAAAAGCGAAAGACGAGCCATCACAGTATATCCGAAAGTAGCTCCAAAACCTATCATAAGAAACCAAATTCCGAGTTTGGCAACTCCACCTATCGCACCTTTGTGTTCTTTGGAGAAGAAGAAATAAATTAAACTCGAAAGTGTTCCAATAATAATAATTAAATTATATCCCAGACCGACCGAAGTAAAATTTATCGGGAGCAAAGTTGCATATAGCTGTTGCAGAACACCGCCTTGAATAACACGCGGCAGTCCGAAACCAGCTCCCGAACCGATAGTGAATGCCAGTGCATACCGCGACATCCAGGCATATTTCGGGATAATTCTCGTAATCATAAATAAACCCATAATAGCGGGAATAATAAGATGAAAATTTGAGCCGAAATCGGTGCTTAATGGTGTCCAGAACTGACCGACAACAGTTTGATTCCACCAGAGAACTATCCAGAAACCCATACCGATTCCCACCGTAACATTTTCAGCCAATTTGTATAGAAAATTATCTTTCCATAAAAAAGTGAAAATAGAAAGCGTGAAGAAAAATGCTATCCATACCCACGGATCTGTGCTTAAATGCATATTACAACCTCCTTGAGGATATTATCAAAAATTATTATTTCTTCTTTCTCGACATAAAATATCCAAGATTTCCGAGTATTATAAACAAAATAATGGCTATATGCGACCACGATTGAGCCTCCATTCCGGCAGAACCGAGTGAAGGATGATGAATAAGTTGCTCATATTCGGCGGCACCTCGCAAACCACCGAGAAGTCCGATAAGTTGACCCGCCTGAAGATATGGATACGAATCCGCAGCCATAACAGCGGTAATCCCAGCAGCAATCTTTGCTTTGAACTGAACATAAGCATAATAAATCCAGGCAACATAAGCTCCACTTCCAGTCAGCGAAATAACGAGTGCGATGTCGTTATAGTTATTTATCTTGCTCGTCAATGGCAAATCCTCGAGACTAGTATTGTAATAATCGGTCTGCCAGGTTCCCTTAAAGTCTCGTCCCATACCCATTATAAGTAGCGAATAACCATATTTCCATCCGAGAAACACATAGTCCACACCATATACTTTTTTATATTCTTGAGCGAGTTTTTTCAATCTCGGTTCCACAAGTCCTACACCTTGCGGATTATATACATTCGATACGACAATTTTGACATTTCTTTCAAAACAGTGTCGCACAATCGCCTCGAACATAGGCGTAAGCTCGGCATCGACCTGAGGGTCATAATCTCCCGATATGAAAACTACATCGGTGGGAGAAAGATTTTGAATGTAATCATAAATCGCTTTAGTTTCGGGTGAAATCTTAATAGGTAACCCCATCCTAAAGAAAAAAGGCAAAACAACCGCAAGTGTAATTATAATATAAATTATCCTACGGTCGAGTTTTTCGAGTTTTTCCCAGAAATTCATCGATATACCCCCTTATTTTATTCGCCACCGAGATAAGTTCTCTCAATGCCAAGAATTAACTTTAATGTCATCAACAAGGAGCCGAGACCGACACCGAGTGCGATAGCTCTTTTCGCCGCCATATTTGGAACATTGAGAATCCATTGTGCCATATCATAAAACGATGGTAATCCCCAATGTGTCCAGAAACTGAAATAATCGCCAATCGGCACACGACCGAGCATAACGATAGTCGCAGCGAGCAGCAGCGCCACAGCTTGAGACGAACGAGCCCTGAACGCTCGATATGCCGCAGATGAAATGTAAAATGCAAGCAGTGAAAAAACAGTAGCATTAATCGACGCACAAATGTATAAATAAAACTTCATATAATAACCATTTGTATCTGTGCCATCGATAAGAGCAGCGACAATCATAAGGACAACACCGGCAAGAGCCACAATCGAATATCCCCAATTCGGCGCTTTTTTGGTAATTTTCATAATATGAACTCGAATAAAACTGAAATATCCAAGAATAGCAGCAAAAATACCGATGGAGATACCCCATTTTATATAGTTATCGAATACAAATTCGGAAGCGTGAAGTGGAACGAAATATTGAACTGTCATAATCACACCACTTAAAAATACGATAATAATCGGCAATTGCTTTTTCCAAAACATTATATCCTCCTATGATAAAAAACGAAATTATTCTCCTAAAACCTGGAACCAATGCACAATCCACCAAAGTCCGGTGGTTGCGGCGACAGTTCCACCAATTATAACAATCATTTCGAGCAATTTTAGAAAATCCTGCGCTTTAAGTGAACCTTTCTGCATCGGGTCATCGGATAGATACGCAGATGCTGCATAAAGTTCCTCACCGATAATCGTATAATCGCATGCGGTAATGAAAAACGGCAATTGAGTCATATCATCGGTGCCTGCAACCTGAATAGCGCCTGTAGATGCCCCAGTTTCAGCGAGTATAAGAGATTCTGCGAAAAATTTCCCGATAAAGAAATTAGCTGCGCTTTTTTCTCTAATCATAAGTCCAGAAACAGCTGCTGCATAAGCGAATTGCTGAGCGGCGATGTAATAGATATTTTCCTCACGGTAAAGGTCGGGACGACCTTCATCGGAATAAGCATTTTTCACTGTCTCCTGAGCTACAATCATAACTATAGGGTCATAACAAGGCAAAATAAGTTTATTTTGATATTCGGCACATTTTTGAGCGACACGCCCGAGTATAGTAATAGAAGCAAGTGTAGCGAGTTCCGAAATAACACCGAGTCCTGTAACATAGATAATCGGTCTGCCCATCTCGGTAGCTCGCCCAAGTGCCTCATCGATATGAACTACACCGGCTATCGGACGAATGTAAAATTTCTTCCCTTTTTTCGCATGATAAAAGAAAAAAAGTGCGGCAATAACAAGAATCAATGTGGCGAGAAATACGGCTACTTTATTCCAATTGAATAAATTCCCTTTCGGAGCGATAGGTCCCATTATATCCGATGTTTTAACAGAGCCATCGGGACCGAGAACTTGAACAAAATAATAGAATTCACCTTCGGGAAGCACTTTCTTGGGAAGTTCGGTGAAACCATCCACAAATTCCCGCGAATCTGCACCGACTGTTCCAACAAACTTAAAAGTGGAAAAATCCTTAGCATCGGTGCCACGATATATGAAATAAGTATACGGAGGAATATCGATTGGAACATTGTTGATATAAGTAGCATCGATAGTCATTTCAACTCGAGCTTCGGGATTTTCCAATTTCCCACCGGTTTTCGAAATCATCCAGCCTTCGAGTGTATATTTTTTATCCTCGATATCGTCGAATTTAATTTCCCCCGTAACATCGATATCCACTTTGTTAATTTCATCGAGCGAAAATTTGGGATACAAGACATCGTCATCTGGATTTACTATCATATTATATTCGATTTTGAGAACTTTTTGATTTCCCGGAATAGAATAAGATAAAGTCGATATTTTCTGTGCACCATCGGGTATCGATGTTGTATCGGTTATTTGCATTACGGTATCACCTTTTTCAGTATGCACGAGATAAAGATTTTTATCCGAAATATCCTCGACCTTAGTATTAGGAATTACATCGTCGATATTGTATCCAACCGCAAGAGTTGGAGGATTCCATCGAACAGCGATTTTTTTACCCTCGTCGTTTTCATAATCGACTGTCCTTAAATTAGGTGGTATCGGTGGTTCTTTAAATTCGGCTATCGTATGTTCGATAAGAGAAGTTTTAGCGCTTAGTCCGCTCTTATCGAAAACCTCGACATAAAAAACATCGTCGAGTTCAATTTTATCGATTGTGAAAAATTTCCAACTCGAATTAATCGTATTGATTTTCGTTCCATTCTCGCAAAGTGTATCGCCGATTTTTGTTTTATAAATAACGAAAATCGAATCGTCGAAATATGATTTCAATCCTGCAACAGAAGGGTCGTAAGCAAAATGAAGAACGACATTATTTGAAACGGTATCGAGCAATGCGACGGTTTTTGTCGGTGCAAATGGCACTTCATTTTTCGGAATTATAGATATGGTATCGCTTTCGCCATAAACTTTCTTAATCGGTTTTTTAACCTGATAAAGTCTCAATTTATAAGTATATTTCTTTTCCGGTTCTGTTTTTCTATCGGGGAATGCAAAATCATCATATTTTACAGTATATCGTGTTTTTTCGGTAACAATGGAGATTATTTTTTTGCCATATTTTGCCAAAAGTGCCGGGATTTCTCCCTCGGCGGAAGCAATTCGTTTCCCCTTATCGACAAATTCAAATTCACTATTTTTAGCGGAAACCTCGAGCCCAACTTTGCCATCGACAGGCAAAGAAATTCCAAATGGCTTAAATAATCCCGCAGTCGATGCCGATGGTTGAGGACGATGAGCGATTTCATCATCAGGGATAATCTGATAAAATGTGCCATTAGCGAACTGATTAGGAATTTCTGCAAGTTTTTTTGCAGGAGGCACCTCGAATTCGACTCGAACAATCTTTTCAGCTCCAAGCGAAACAAAAGAATCCAAATTATCGGGTGTAGGTTTAACAATTTGAATATTTATAATTCGTGTATCTTCGCTTTTTTGCGGAATCACATAAAAACCCCAATTGGAAACATCGTTTCTCTTTTCGGTTTCCCAAACAGGTGTCATCGTTTTAAGCTGAAGCGGTGAAAGCAACTCGAAATCCTTCCCATTTTCACTTCGATATATTTCATACAATATTCCGGGGACGGTTTCAAAATGTTTCCATTTCAAAATCAAATTATTTCCACCATCGCCGGAAATATCTGTGATAATTGGAGTTAATGGTTTGGGTGGATTTTGAGCGAAACTCGGGATGCCCAAAATTAAGCTGAAAATCAAAACGGAAAATATAAAATATTTCACTATGCCTCCTTTAGTCTTCAATCATCTCGAGATTGGCTCGAGGCACAGTTGCCTGCGTGCCATCATCGAATTCTATTTCACAAACACGAGCATAAGTTTCACTTTCGAGTTGTTTTAATTCCGATGGCAGTCCCACAATTTTGCCGATTCTGCCAAAATATGGAACTCGTATCACTCGCACAATAGAACCTGTTTCGATACCTTGCATTTTCGCCATCATTTTTTCTTTAATCTCATTCGATGGTTCATTTTGCTTAATCACAATTTCGGGACGAATAACACCAGCACGAATCTGAGTAGCACCGTTTATCGATGCTTCCATACCATCGTATTTTCTCAGTAGTTCGAATGTTTTTTGTGCCATCGGGATATGTCCAAAACCTTCTGTAATCATCAGTGATAAATCTATATCCTCGGAACCTGTTATAGCGACACCGATGTCGTATCCTAGATAATCTGCTACATCCAAAGCTTCGATTCCGCCGGTAACGATTCCATTAACACCGACCGATTCAGCTTTTTTAATAGCTTTTGCGGTAACCATTCCGCCGCCGATTAAAATATGGTCTCGGCAAGTTTCATCTATTTTATTCTCATCTAAAATGCTATCGGGAGAATCTGCGAGAAATTTAATCGTGCCGAATCTTTCGCCCCCTATACCAAAAATTCCCTGCACAAACGATGCCCAGGTTTCGATAAGCACGCCCTCGTCGGGATATATTTCTTTCACGATACCGGGTATATAAGCTTTAACCTCGAGAGGAACGGGTTCGGCTCGTAAAATCGCTTGCCCTGTCACTTTTGAAACAGTTTCTAAAGTTCCAATAAACGAGGTCTTTACTTGAGTCTTAAATAATCCGAAAAAACCTTTATTTTGAGCGATAATCTCGTCTTTTTTGAAACTATCTCCAACTTTTTTCAATAGATATAATTCGATGTCTTCAGGGTCGATAGAGAGAAGTCCTGCTATATTTTTGGATTCGATTTTACCCGGAAGAAAAGTTCGAGCAACTGTTGTATCGGGTTGGACCCTATCGCCGATGGAAACTATTACATCTCCCTTTAATGGAAGAATCCTTTCTTTTTGAACGAGTTCAAATTCGGTTACTTTTAATCCAGGTATATAAACATGACCCATTGTTTTCCTCCTTAAGAAAAACCGATTGAAAACATAATCGAAACAAATAAATCGCTAATTTTAATGTGCGCAAGATTTTTCTGCGAAAATAATTCATCGAGCATCAAAAAATATCGATTTAAATAACGAGAATATTTATAAAAAATCTAAATCCTATGACAAATACATTTACATCTGTAAAGATGTTTCCATTTTTGAAATCCTTATATAAATAAATTTGAATTTATTTACACTGTCAGAATTTCATCTTCCTTAGATTTGAAAATTTCATCGATTTCCTTAGAAAATTTTTCGGTGAGTTCCTGAATTTTCTCTTGAAGTCTATATGAATCATCTTCGGGAATATCACCATCTTTTTGCTTTTGTTTTGTATCCTCGATAATATCCCTTCGGATATTACGGATAGCTACCTTGCTGTCCTCGGCGATTCCTTTGGCAATCTTTACAAGTTCTTTTCTGCGTTCCTCGCTAAGCACAGGAATTGGAATTCTCACAACAGTGCCATCGGAACTGGGATTTAATCCGAGGTCGGATGATTGAATCGCTCGTTCGACCGCTGACACCGCTGTTTTATCCCAGGGATGAATTACTATCAATCGCGGTTCGGGAACCGAAATCGAGGCTAATTGATTTATCGGTGTCGGCGTGCCGTAATAATCGACTTTTATACCATCCAATAATGCTGTCGATGCCTTACCTGTCCTCAATCTTGCCAACTGGTGAGAAATCGATTCGATTGTCTTTTCCATCTTCTTTTCTGTGTCGGCTATAGTTTTTTCCATAAATTATCCCTCCGATTTTAATTTCATTTATAAATATTCATTTTTTATCGAATTACGCAAATAAAAAAATATAAATATTTTAATGAATATATTTCTTGACAAAAAGAATTAAATTATATTTTATTCGATTAATTGCGGGGTGGAGCAGACAGGTAGCTCGCCGGGCTCATAACCCGGAGGTCGAAGGTTCAAATCCTTCCCCCGCCATTTTACTTTCAATTTAAATTTACCAATCATTACACTTACTATAGTTTCGCGGTGCGACAATAAATCTCCCCACAAAGTCGAGGGGAGAAAGGTTGCACAAAGAAAACACCCGAAGGGTGCAGCTCTTTTTGAACCTTTGTTTCTTTTTAATTAAGTCGTTTCAAAATTTATTTATTAATCAAGTGCAACAATGAATGACAACTCGGTTGTCAGACCCCGATTTCATCGGGATTCAGAAAAAAGTTGCACGATAAAAACAGGCGAATGCCTGTTATTTTCCTATACAGAATTTGCTAAATATTTCATCGTAAATATCGGTTCGATTTTCGATGCCTAAAATTTTTGCCATCGAATCATCGGCATTTTCGGCAAAAATCTGTGCCACATCGAAAAAATTTTTATTCAGTGCATCGGTTGCCTGTTCTATTTCATTGCAGACTTCACGCAGAAGTGTTTCGGTTCTGATGGAGACCATAATGGCATCGGCGGGGATAAATGCGAATCGTTTCTCGATTTTTTTCACGAGTTCATCCATTCCAGTGCCGGTTTTTGCTGAAATAATAGCAGCATCGGGGAATTTTTTAGAGATGGTATCGCTAATTCCCAAATCCGCTTTGTTAATTGTGACAATCGAATTTTTAGGGGGTTTATCATCGATTAGAGCGGATGAACCATCGATAACCCATATAACGATGTCTGCATTTTCTATTACATTTTTAGCCCTGCGGATTCCTTCGATTTCGATTGGATGTTCACTTCGACGCAATCCTGCTGTATCGATAAGTTTTATCGGCACGCCATCGATTTCGACCGTAGTCTCGATTATATCTCTGGTCGTTCCCGGATGAGGCGTTACAATCGCTTTTTCCGCACCGACTATCCAATTGAAAAGAGTAGATTTACCGACATTAACATCGCCGGCGATTGCGATTTGCAATCCTATATCGAGAAATTTCGATTTTTTCGCTTTCTCAAGAAAATTATGCAAATATGAATCGATATCGGCGAAATTTTTCAACCAATTTATTACATTTGTATCGGGAATTTCATCATCGGGGAATTCGAGAACCGCAGACATTTCTACCAGTATATTCCATAGTTTTTCTTTTATGTCGGCGAGTTCTTTTGAAAACTGTGTGGCTTGTCGCGCAGCGCTCAATGCTCGTTCGGTTTGTGCTTCGACAGTCGCCTCGACAGATTCGGCATCGATTAACGACATTTTATCGTGAATAACCGCTCGTAGAGTGAATTCGCCAGGGAGTGCCAACCTCGCACCCTGTTCGATAGCGGATTTCACAATTTTATCGACCAATACTGGATTGCCGTGAACCGACAATTCTACCATATCCTCACCGGTGTAACTTCGAGGCGAACGAAATATCGTTATCATTGATTTATCGACAACATTGTCGATTTTTATTTGAACCACAGTGGTATAGTTCGATTCGATTTTGCGAATATCTTTCGATGGCGATACAGCATTTTGGAAAATTTCGATTATATTATTTCCACTGCCTCGGATTACCGCGATAGCCGAGCGTCCTCGTGGAGTCGATGGAGCGACAATCGGTTCACCTGAAACCACAGAAGCAAAATTTTGAGCAGTTTCATTCATCGCTTACTCGATATATACGATTTTCTTAACAGCAGTTTGCCCATTATCCATAACAATATGCACGAGATATACCCCGCTGGGTGTAGATTTTTTCGGGTGCCAGATAAATGTGCGGGCACTATTCGTTGAACCATTGTCGGTTGGTGAGCTTGTCGAACCAACGATATTCCCCCGCAAATCGAACACCTTTAAGGTATTTTGAGCCCTTCGGCTCTTTTCTTCGCATTGCTTTTTTCTGAATCCCGATGAAGTCGGGACCTTGCCGACAAAGTCGAAATTCCTTGCAACACCAGCGGAATTTCCATTATACGAAATTGTGATTTTGCAGGATGAATTAAAAGGGTTCGGATATGCATCGATGCGAATTTGTTCGGGCAAATTGCTTGTGTATTTGGGTTCGTCGATTTTCGCAAATGAATCCACTAAAACAGCGAAACTATCCGGTGTCGGTGCCGCAGCAAAATAAAAGGATAATGTCTCGATATCGCCTGTGGACATATCTGGCAGTGAAAATAACAGTCCCACACCGGCATCGCCATAAATGCTGTCTGCCCAGGATGGATATGTAGTATCTCCCGATGAATCGACATCGAAATGTTCTGAATCGAGCCAGAAATCACCATTTATAAATGAAATAAGCGAATCGACAGAAATTCCATAAGATGCCCAATCGAGTGTATTTTCGAGTCGATGATTCTCGCCGCCCGAAAGCCATATAAAACCTGCGCAGTTAGAATCGCTGGACGATGCCATCTGACAGGCACTCGATTTCGATGGAAATTCGATAGGGACATCGTCATCCCAGAAATCGTCGGGGACATCTCCATCGAAATGAAAAACTACATTGCCATCATCGAGGTCTTCGCTGCCGATATTTGTCAATATCCACACAATTTCGATATACGGTTCGCCATTGTAATTCGATGTTACAATCTGGTCTAATCGAAGTCTGAAATCGGTGGATTGAAATGAACATCTCGTTTCCGCATAGGTTATTATGGTATCGACAGTGTATGTCGTATCGTAAATCGCCGAGTCTGTCGAATCGATAACCATCGTCGAGTCGAGCAGTGTATCCTCTGTAAGTTCGAGTTCTGCAATCGACATAAAAGTAACATCGGAAAGGTCGCCTTCATCGTTCGCTCTACCATGATAAATTTCGACATCGTTGTTGAAATCGAGACCTAAAAAAGCTCGCCACAGCACATCGCTGCTATCCATCGGATAATATAAAAATTCCACAAATCCGGCGGGATATACATCATCGACACGAAGTGCAACAGTGTTTGTCGAATGCAAATACCTCATCGCTAAGCAAGATGTTGCAAGAATAAACAATATTGTGACAGAAAATTTGAATTTCATTAAAATACTCCCTAATATTTTCTATAAAATAGTGGATGATAATCAAAAAATCAAGTCGATTATGGTTTCATCTATAATCCAATCGATAGCACAAATTTTTTATTTTTCATTACCACAATTCCACCGATAGTTCCTATTGCTGCACCTGCGATTACATCTGTTGGATAGTGTTCGCCGAGATAAATTCTTGCAAGTCCCACAGAAACCGCAAAAGCATATAGTGGAATCCGAGATTTTGGATATTGCGAACCATAAATATAAGCCATCGTGAATGCAGCGGCGGTATGCCCCGATGGAAACGATGAATCCCATCGCGAAGAATTCGAATTTTCGGGTCTCTGACGACCGACAGCATATTTCAAACCCTGCGTGGTGAGCATTGTTAGTGCGAGCCCAACTGTCGATAACTTTGCAGAATTTTTCATTTTTTCATTGCCGAAAAAGAAAAATCCAGCATCGGTGGCAATATATATTTCGCCGCCACCGATTCTGCTGACAACAGGAAAATATGCATCGGAAAATCCACATTGCCAGCGTGAATTGATTTGCTTATAGACACTATTGTCGAAATCCTGCACCCAACTCGCCGATAAAAGCGAGACAAAAAGGTATAGAAGAACGATTGTTCGATACATTATGCTCCAAGCGATTTTTTTAATATAATCGAAATAAAATTAACATGAACTATTTAGTATCAAAGAAAATTTTTATGATTGCGTATTTGAAAATTATATGTTTAATTATTATAGTGTAATTTTGGAAAATTTTCAGGAGGGCAAAAATGTCTAATAGAATAAATTTCGCACTCGGATTTCATATCCATCAACCTGTCGGCAATTTTGAATCCGTATTCGAACAAGCTGTGAAGGATTCATATAAGCCGTTAATCGAAGCACTTTGCAGTCATCCATCGATTCCATTCGCACTGCATATCAGCGGACCTGTATGGGAATATTTCGAGAAAGAATACCCGCAAATTTTCGACACAATTTCATCTATGGTCGAGCGTGGACAATGTGAAATACTCGGCGGTGGTTTCTACGAACCGATTCTCGCCGTTATTCCGCCCGATGATGCTCGTGGACAACTCGAAATGATGTCCGATTATATTTACAATAAATTCGGTGTAATCCCCAAAGGCATTTGGTTGACCGAGCGCATTTGGGAACCGCATTTGCCATCGTTGCTTCACGATGCCGATGTGAAATTTTTAGCTGTCGATGATTATCACTTAAAAGCTGTCGGTATCGAGGGTGAAAAACTTCTTGGATATTTTATCACCGAGAATAATGGCAAAAATTTGGCAATTTTCCCAATCAGCGAAACATTGCGATATACTATGCCTTTCGCTCCTGTCGAGGAAACGATGGCATATCTTCGCTCGATTGCCGATGATAGTGGAAAACGGCTCGTTGTGTTTGCCGACGATGGCGAAAAATTCGGACTATGGCCAGGAACAAAAAAATGGGTTTGGGATAAGGGCTGGATGGAAAAAATGCTGACCGAACTCGAAAGCAACAGCGATTGGATAAACCTTATAAATTTCTCAGATGTCCTCGAAAAACTTGTTCCATCGGGACGAGTGTATATGCCGACAGGTTCGTATTTCGAGATGAGCGAATGGACATTGCCAGCAGAACTTTCATACGATTTTCATAAATTCGTTCATCATCTCAAAGAAACAGGTGAATTGGAAAGGATTAAACCCTTCGTTAAGGGCGGATTCTGGCGCGAATTTCTTGCAAAATACGAAGAATCGAACTGGATGCACAAGCGTATGCTTTGGATATCGGAACAAATTCACTCACGCAAAAGAAAATTGAAAGAACATACTTCAGATGCAATGAAGTCTCTTTATCGTTCGCAATGCAACTGTGCATACTGGCACGGTGTTTTCGGTGGACTTTATCTACCGCATCTTCGCGAAGGAATATGGACAAATATTTTAGATGCAGAGAATATTATCGAAAATTATTCACCCATCAAGCCATTGACAACAGCAGATATCGATGCCGATGGACAGGATGAAATTCGTCTTTCAAATGGCGAGCTTAGTCTTTGGATTAAACCGAGTTGCGGCGGGCATATAGAGGAAATTTCATTTCTGCCCGGCAAAGTTAATTTAATAAACACACTTTCTCGCTATAAAGAAGGTTATCATAAGCTTTTGTGGGAGGCTCAGCACGAAAAAGCTACTCGGGATGAGCATTCATCGATTCACGACCATATAACAGTTAAAGAAAGCGGGCTCGAGGATATAATACATTATGATTGGCACACGAGACGATTCGCACAGGAACATTTCCTTCTGACATTTACAGATTGCGAAAGATTTGAACACACCGATTATACCGAACTCGGCGATTTTATAAATCAAAAATACGATATAATCGAAAAGTATTCCAAAAAAGAAAACACACAGGTTCTACTTCGACGAGATGGCGGTATTCATTTCGAGGAGAAAAATTTCCCATTGACAATCGAGAAAAGAATTGCACTGCAGTCCCCGGGCAATCGACTCGTGATTTCTTATGAAATCGAGAACAAAAGTGAATGGCGTGAATTCCTGTTCGGTGTGGAAACTAATTTTTCGCTTCTTTCGCGAGACGACCCGCAAAGATATTTTAAATTTCCGCACGAATCGTTAATTCAAATTCGACCGGGTGATAGAAAAACATTTATAGATACCGATGGCTATGAAATTGTCGATGAATCGAGAAAATTTCGGGTAAGCTGTCGAGGACATTTCGATGAACTATGGTTATTTCCAGTCGAAACCGTGTCGAATTCTGAATCGGGTTTCGAGCGTGTATATCAAGAAACTGCGGTAATTCATCTTTTCAGATTCAATCTCGGTCGGAATGAAAAATTCACAACCGAAATAATGTGGAAAATCGCCCACCTTTAACACCCTTCGGGTGTTTTCTTCGCATTGCTTTTTTCTTAATCCCGATGAAGTCCCGATAAAATCGGGATAGAATCGACAATTCCCTGCAACAGCAGGCATTCGCCTGTTTTCATTCAATCCTATTTGAGATATATGATTCGTTTGACAATTGTTTGTCCTTCCGATGATGCTTTCACAAAATAGAGCCCCGATGCGCTTGTTTGAGCGGGCGTCCAGATGAATGGGCGATTGCCATCCTATAAAGGCATAGCATTCCCTGATTGCTCTTCTCATGATTGTGCGCACTGGTCGGAATTCCTTGCTCCTAAAAAAGTTCCATATCTATAATCAACCGTTCAATTTCTTTAAGCAATACATCTTCTGATAAACCTTGCCAGCCAGGTATATGTTCATCTATATTTATTTTTAATCCCCTGTCTATAATGGGAAAGAGAATGACTAACCCCGGTCCGGCTAACTTATGAATGCGACCAAGGCGAAACACCACAACTCTCTCGTGTTCTTTTAAATAAAAAATCGACATTGTTACTTCCTCCTCAGATAAACTTACTAACAATCGCGACAATAAACGCGCACCAAACAACTATATGAACAATAATTGCGATTTTCCTTTCTTTCTTTTCCTTTGGCAATCCAATTACACCAAATGAAAGAAAGATTCCCAAAAGTATGTAGTCAGCTATGTGTTGTACCCTCGATGGAATAGGACTAATACTCAAAAGCATCACTATGACAGCGACGACTACACCAAGCTTCCAGCTTTACTTGTTGTTGAAAGTTTTCCTTTCTCCATAGTTTTCCTCCTAGTTTTGTGAAAAACCTTTGAACCATTTTTTTGATTCCACGCTTGAGAAATTATGAAACATCCATAATGTAAGTAATGCGCCAATCGGGAAATTGATGAAGAAACAAACAATTGCGGAAATAATAAAGACAGTTCTTGCCCATGATTTTTGGTTCTTTATTCCTTTTGCCGCGATTAGAAATAAAATGCCGGCAATAATGAGAATGCTTCCCGCAATAAGTCCGGGAAGCCAGCCAAATTTGCCTATACCCCCATATTCATGTGGAACAAATAAAATAAAAACAGTAAGCAGCGCGAAAAGAATTCCGCAAATAAGATAAATCTAACCGAGAACCTGAAGGATTATCTTATTGGTTTTCACCTTTGAAGGCATTTCAACCGTATTCATGTTTCCTCCTGCTTTTAGTTAAAAATTGCTTCCTACACGGGAAGAATTGGATTAGCAACTATTGTAACTCAAGTCCGATTCGATTCATATCCTTAGAAAAATAGATATAAAGTGGTTTCCCTTTGATTCGTTTCTTATCAACAAACCCAAAGAAACGACTATCCTCACTTCTGTCTCTGTTGTCGCCCATGACAAAAACCGAACCCGCAGGAACAATAACTGGACCAAAATTATCTCGCGGAGAAAAGCTTCTTGGAATGATTCTTGTATCGTTATGTATTGCCCATGGTTCTTCAATCTGCATGTCATCAACGGAAAGCTGTTTTTCCAATATTCCAATCTTTTGACCCTCTACCCCAACAATCCTCTTAATTATATCTACGGAATCATTTTTAGGATTAGAAAAGATAACCAAGTCGCCTGCCTTGGGTTCATGTTTCTTATAATAACTCATATCAGCAATCAAAAAATCTCCTGGCAGCAGTGTTGGCTGCATGCTGGCTGAGGGCATTATATATGTTTTTATGAAAGTATGACTACAAGATATTAATATCGAGTTGAAAAGATAAATTGATACTATTATGACAACATATATATACCATTTATTATATGATTTAAGTTTAAATTCCTTTCTTCTATGGGCATTCCATAAGGCATCACCCCAAATATATAGTAAAAAAGCAATTGAAATCAGAAGACCTATAATCATACCTTGGAATTCGTAAACCAAACTTGTGGCAAGGAAAAGGATTGAAGTAACAATAAATGCCAAAAATAAGATAATTCCTTTTTTCAACTGCCCATTATAGACTTGACCAAGTCCCGGTGCACCCCACGAAAGTAAGAGGGCTATTATTGGTTTTCTTCTCTTGCATTTTTCTATCTTCCCCTCATTAGGAAGTTCATGTGCGATATCATTCATATTACTTCCTTATATTTATGGTTATGTTTCTATAAATACTATTAGGGCAAAATCTCTCTATCTCTCATTATTTCAACAACTTACAACATTTCTACCCTTCGGACTCATCATTTGTCCGTATGAACCGAAGCTTCGTCCCGATGGACTTTTGATTTGTCCATAAGAACTTCTCTTTGGTCCACATGAACGAAGCCTTTGTCCGCAGGGGCTTCTCTTTGGTTCGTATGAACCGAAACTTCGTCCAGGTGGACTTTTCTTTTGCCCCGATGGACTTTTGCTCGGTTCGTATGAACGAAAGATGAAAACCGAAGGCAAAGGATAAAAGGCAAAGAGCAAAAGGCAAAAGTAAAAAGTGCCCTTCCCTTCCCACCGGAAGGGCGGAAGTGCGGGGTATTTTTGCCTTTTGCCTTATCATTTTTGCCTTATCATTTTTGCCTTTTGCCTTATCCTTCCCTCGGTCCGCGAGCCGCCTCGTGAGCCATACTGTCGCGGACATTCTTCATAATTTCGACAAACGGATTGTATTTGCCGAGTTATGTAAAGCTATTTCAGGACAACACACCTATTTGTGTTCTTTGATTTCTTGTTCGAGCCATTTAACAGCATCATCACCCTTCATTAATTCGTCTAATTCGGAGGGATTGGATAGCTTCATTTTGAAAAGCCATGTATCATAAGGTTTTTCATTTATTTGAGCCGGGTCGTCCTCGATAATCTCATTTATCTCGGTAATTTCACCGCTTAGTGGAGCGATAAGTTTTCCAACCCATTTTCCTGTTTCGACTGTGCCGATTCGCTCATCCTTGCTAATTTCTTCTTCCTCATCGGGCATATCGACATAAGAAATTTCACCCGCAAGCTTGCAGTAGAAATCATTCAATCCGATTGTAACAGTATCGTCACTTTCAGTTTTCACCCAGCAAAATTCCTTGTGGTAAAGCAAATCTTCACGATGGTCGTAACCTTTTACATCCATTTTTTTCCTCCTTGAAATTTGAATAGTTATTGAATGAAATTTATATTCATATAAAATTTTGTCAAATTAAAAATCTATTTTTCCCATAAGTCCAGAAATGATTTATTAGGAAATTCACTATCGATGCCAATGCGATTCCAACAAGATTTGCCCATAGATATTGGATATTTGCGATATAAGTGAGCAAAAGTAAAACGGGATAATTTAATCCATAAGCCGTCAATCCGACAGAAAAATGGTATCGCCAAATTCTCCCGAAAAAATTTCGATGATGTTTATCTCGCCAGGTCCACAAATCGTTCAGTGCGAAATTGCTCAATATCGATAGTTCGATAGCGAAAACACTCGCAAGCCAAATAGGAATACCGAATGTTTCTTTGAATAACGCCAAAAATCCCTCATTGACCATAATACCGGTGAGCCCAACGAGTGAGAATTTAATAAATCGAATTAAAAATTTTTTATCGAATTTCATCAGAATTCTCGTTTTACAATAGATTTAAGTCCGAGTTTAAGCGGAATAAGTGTTGCGGCAACATTGACGATTATCAATGCGACAACTGCTGCGAATATCTCCCAATTTGAAAAACTATCGCCGAGTGTCAAATAGGATGTGTATCTATATGTCGGCAAAGCGATTATCGCCACTACAATTCCCACATATATCAACGATAAAAGTGCGGCAATCATTCCACCGCCAGACGATGCAATCCGCATAGGATTCAATTCCTCGAAATTCGGGAATATTATTCCGAGTCCAACATTGAGACCGACGAGAGAAATGCTCATCAAAAGGATACCGAAAGCGGTGAGTATAATCATTTGTGTGCTTTGCGAAAGTATTCCATTAGAAATCACGGCGACAATTTCGGCGAGAATAAAAAATACCACAAATGCCATCGTAAATTTTTCCCAAAACAATGTTTTCACCGAAAGCGGCGACGATATTATCGACCAGAAACTTTTGCCCTCCATACTGATAGCAGGATAGACAAATCTAACCGATAGTGTTGCAAGGATATATCCGCTAAAACCGAAATTGACGAACGATATGATAGTTTGCCATAACAAGCTGTCGATTCGCGATGGCACGAACCGTAAATTTGCAAGATATACCGCAAGCAGCACAAGAAGCACTGCAAATTGTGACCATTGATTTGGGTCGCGAATAAAAAGTTTGGTATCCTTAACCATCATAGCACGCATATCCCTGGGAAATGGAGCGAATAATTTCCACAATTTCGATTTGAAAATCGAGCGTCGTTTTGTTTTTTTCTGCCCCGAAATTGAGAGAGCTGCCTCGAATGATGGGAAATAAAGCCATTTTGCAAATAAATCTGTGATGAAAAATCCGAAAATCGCACTCGAAAACATCGCCGATGAGAAAAGCATCACACTGTGCCAGTTTTCGAGCCGTATAGTTCTCAATGCCTCGGAAAACCAGATATGCGGGAAATATGGATTTCTATAACTTCCAAGTTGTCGAAGATAATAATTCAACATCGATAAGTCGCCCATAACATTGAACATCATTCCACCGGCGAGATTGGATTTCAAATAAAAATAAATAATGCCGAGCGATAAAAGCACTAAAATTGCGACAGTTTTTTTCATACTGATTTTTTTTGCGATGAGAAATAGAATCATAGAGGATATCGTTCCAATAAATGCTGGAATTAGCAAAAATAGTAATAGAAGAATGCCAGCCCATAATGTTTGCCAGATTGGCAATCGGTTCACGACGACATACGCAAGCACCATCGGCAAACCGATAATAGCTGTTGCCCAGGATGAATAGAAAAAATTGTCCAAAAATCGCGACCAGAAAACATCGCTGTGTGAAAGTGGTGTAGCCATCAAATACTTCGTTTCGGTGGAGCGAAATAATGTCGAAATCGAACTCACGAGATTGCTTATGATAAGCATCGCAAAAAATGCGAGGAAACCGATTGAAATCAATCTGTCGATTAGGATAGGACCGATGTCGCTAACATCTTTCAAATATGCGAAAACACGATAGAATAGTTCATACGCTCCCGTGAAAAACAGTCCGATTACAATAATTGCAACGATTATTTTTGCCCAGTGTTCGAGCCCTTTCCTTGCGATAAGCCGCCAGATAAGTTTCGGTTTGGTTTTTAATAGTAAATGCCACATAGTTTTGTTCTATTTCGATAAAAGTGCGGGAGGAGGGACTTGAACCCACACGGTATATACCACTGGATCCTAAGTCCAGCGCGTCTGCCAATTCCGCCACTCCCGCATTCGATTTATAAATGAAAATTATAATTAGATTTTCGAATAGGTCAAGAAATTTTAATTCCAAAGGTAAAATGTGATAGATACCGCTATATCATTCAAAT
>JAGGZE010000021.1 GCA_021162205.1 bacterium | reverse complement strand
TTATCGCGCAACTTCCCTTCCACCAGAGTGAAATTCCTTATTGCACAGGCATTCGCCTGTTTTTATCGCGCAACTTCCCTTTCACCAGAGTGAAATTCCTTGTTGCATCCAAATAATAAATTTTCATTCTTGCCTACAGATTTAAATTTCAACTTTGGATATTTATATTATATTTGAAAAATTGCGGTCAAAATATTTCATTAAAAAATTTAAATTATTCGAATATGAACTTATTTCCAGAAATCGAGAAAATACTTTTACTTGTGCAAAAACCCGCTCGATATATCGGCGGTGAAATCGGAAGTATCCACAAAGACCATAACGGAAAATTAAAATTTGCGCTGGCATTTCCCGAAATATACGAACTCGGAATCAGCAATTTCGGCGGAACGATAATCTATAACATCGTGAACCGAGTCGATAATTTCCTGTGTGAACGAGTGTTTATGCCGTGGGATGATATGCGAAAAATTCTTCGCGAGCGCGATATTCCGCTGTTTTCACTCGAAAGTAAAACCCCGCTCGACCGATTCGATGTTTTGGGTTTCACTCTCGAACACGAGTTGTCATACACGAATGTTCTCGAAATGCTAAATTTGGCTCATATTCCTGTGGAAAAATCGAGAAGAGATGAATCTCACCCGATAGTGATAGCTGGTGGAACATGTGTTTTTAATCCCGAACCGCTCGCCGATTTTATCGATGCCTTTTATATTGGTGATGCCGAGCTTTCACTCATAGAACTTCTCTCATTTATAGCGCAAAATAAGGACAAAATGTCTCGAAGAGAATTGATTGAAAATCTTTCGCAGATAACAGGTGTTTATGTGCCATCACTTTACGAACCGAAATTTGAAAATAGCGAATTCACTGGATATTCGGTGAAAAATAATGCGCCATATCCTGTGAAATCTGCAACTGTCGATGAATTGCGTGATGATTTCTATTTAATTCCGCAGATTATTCCTTGGGTCGAGGCCGTCCATAATCGAATTCAGGCAGAGCTTGTTCGCGGCTGTGGTCGCGGCTGCCGATTTTGTCAAGCGGGTTTTACATATCGCCCTATTCGTGAGCGTAATCACAATGCTGTAATCGCCGAGCTTAAAAGGAATTTCAATGCCACAGGTTGCGATGAAATGGGGGTAATAGCTCTTTCTGCAACAGATTATACCGCTTTGCCAGAACTTTTCGCAGGGTTAAGTCATTGGATTCAAAGTGAAAAGATAAAATTTTCGCTTCCATCGATAAGAATAGACCAGCTCGACGAATTTGCATTCGAGATATTGAGTGCTGGACGCAAAGTCAATCTTACTTATGCTCCCGAGGCTGCAACCGAACGACTTCGCAATGTTATAAATAAACCACTCGACGAGAAAAAATTTTACTGGGCGCTCGAAAAAGCTTTTCTCAACGATTGGCGAAATATCAAACTGTATTTTATGATAGGTCTGCCGACCGAAACCGACGATGATATTCGGGGGATTGTCGATATGTTGAATTCCGCAGGGAGACTCGCCAAAAAATATCGAGCGAAAATCCGCGTTACAATCTCGCCATTCGTGCAAAAGTCTCATACACCATTTCAGTGGGAGCAACAGGACTCGAGTGAGGAACTCAAACGCAAGGAACGATTTATCGAGACTCATATTCCTCGTAATATCGATATTTCGACGCGAAATCCGAACATTTCTGTGCTCGAGGGTATTTTTTCGCGTGGCGATAGAAGATTAGGTAAGGTATTGCTGAAAATTTGGCAGGATGGTGCGATTTATTCTGCTTGGAGCGAATTTTTCCGACCTGAAATATTTTTTAAGGCACTCGATAGTGAAAATTTATCACAACAGATTTTCACACGGGAACGCGATATTTCCGAAAAATTGCCGTGGGAGATAATAGACAAAGGAATCAGCAAAAAATTTCTAATCGATGAGCGGAAACGAGCTTACGATGGTAAAATTACTCCGCCCTGCTGGACAAGGGATTGCACAAAATGTAGTTTCGGCGACATTCCACCGCAACGGTTATGTTCGAAACCTGAAAGCATCTCTGTTTCCGATATCGATGAAAACAAACGAAATAAAAAAATAAATTATGGACGAAAACCACGCAAAGAGCGAATAAAAAATGAGTTCATCGACACATCGGTTATAAGAGTGAGATATTCTGCGAATGGTCTCGCCAGATTTATCGGTCATCTCGATAGAGTGCGAATCTGGGAACAGATACTTCGGGTATCGAGAATTCCGCTGATGTTTTCGCAGGGATTTCATTCGCATATAAAACTTCAATTTTCGCCGCCGACACCACTGGGTTATGAAAGCAATTCCGAATATATCGATATTTTCGTCTCGGATAAATTATCTTTGGACACAATCGAGGGACTTCATAGTGCTTTGCCAAAAATTTTCGAGATATTGGAAATCGAGACATTCGCTCACAGGACGAAATCGCTTCAAGCATCTGTGAAAAC
The DNA here is from genome assembly GCA_021162205.1 of bacterium. GTDB lineage: Bacteria > UBP14 > UBA6098 > B30-G16 > B30-G16 > JAGGZE01. Next base: position 15,789 of record JAGGZE010000021.1, on the reverse strand, counting down.
AGCTATCTGGCATTGCGAAATTCCACTGCCCAAAAATGATGTAAAAAAGATTTTAGAATGGGTCGAAAGCCGAAAGAATATCGAATTTCAAAGGCATAAAAAAGTTGTGGACATCGGGAAATTTTTCGTCCGTTGGAAAATATTGGACTCGAAAAATGAAGCATTTACCGGTATGGATATATTTCTAAAATCGGGTAATGATGGCAGCGGAAGACCTATGGAGTATTTTTTGGCTTATGGATTAGATATGGAAATCGTATCGCAGGGAAGATTTATCAGGCAGGAAATTTTATCCCCCACCGATTCTCGATGGATAAATCCTATGGGAAAAATATTCGACATTTCGATAGATTTCGATTATTAAATTTATTTTGAAGGAGCGATTAAAATGAATCCGATGCTTATAGACCTTATAAAATCCCATATTATGCGGTATCCTGGGTGTGAGGTTGTCGATATATATAAACTTCTATATCAGGCGGCAAATGGTCCGAAACATTTTGCAATCGATTTCGATATAAACGAATCCAAACGAGACTGGAACAATGCTATATCGGAAAATATCTCACCGCTGGAATCGATTTCTGTCGATGGTGAACTTGTGCGTGTGCATTTCGGTCCAGTTCGGGAAAATGGAATATCTTTCGATGAAGTCATAAATATTTTTACGATGAGTGTAAACTATTTTCAACCTCGCCCCGAACTTCTCATCGATTGGTGGAGAGAACTTGGAGAGTCTATAAAATCGAACATTTTGCCACTTCCATATTCTCAATATGCGATTTTGGATAATGAATTTCGGCAATGGGGATTCGAGTCTCGACATCATTCGGAAAGTTTTGTTAAAGCATACAAGCCCGCTTATTTAGTTATTTTGAGGAAATTTATTCAACCGATTATAGATTCGACAAAGTAAAATGAGAAATCGAATGGAAATAAAACCCGAATGCAATTTATCCTGTCCGTTGAAAATCGATGTAGAGGAATTTATCGGGGAAATAGCGAGTGGCGATTACAGTAATGCTTTAAAAATAATCCGCGAGAAAAATCCATTTCCGGGGATAACAGGAAGAATTTGCCCGGCAGATTGTGAAAATGTTTGTGTTAGAACAAAATTCGACGAGCCTGTCGCGATAAGACAATTAGAGCGTTTTTGCGCCGATTATGAAATCGAACATTTCGGTTTTCCACAATGGGATTTGGATAAAAGTCCATCGAAGAATAAATCTGTCGCAATAATCGGTGCCGGTATCGCTGGACTTGCCTGCTCGTATAGTCTTTTGCGAAAAGGATACGATGTCGATATATACGATAAATTGTCAAAACCCGGTGGGATGCTTGCTGCTGCTGTCCCGCAATACAAATTACCACGAGAAATTCTTTTCGGTGAAATTCAAATAATCGAGAAGCTCGACGGAAAAATTCTGTTGAATCGCGCAATCGGTGAAGATATCGAGCTTACTGAATTACGGCAAAAATACGATGCATTATTTATCGCAATCGGTGCAGGAAAAACCGATGAACTGCATATACCGGGAAAAAATTTCGATGGTGTTTTTACCGCACTCGATTTTTTAATGAAATTCAATCTCGGCAATTTGAATACACATATTTCAGGTTCGACAAAAGCTTTGGTTTTTGGTGGAAACCATAAGGCAATTACATCGGCGAGAATTTTGCGAAGACTCGGCGCCGAGGTTCATCTATTTTTGCCCGACGAAATGAATGAATTAAAAAATTTAGAAATTCAGATGGCACACGAGGAAAATATCGTTGTAAAATCTTCCATCATTCCCACTGCGATATTTGGTGAAAATCGAAAAATTTCGGCGGTAAGATGTGTGAAAATCGAGAAATCTAACGACAATTGCAAAATCAAGATAATCCCGATAGAGAACTCTGAATTCGAGGAGGATGGTGATATTGCAGTATTTTCGACTATTCAAAAACCCGATATCGAAAGTCTCGGTGCACAAAAATATTTCGATATTTCATCTAAAAACACATTCGTAATCGATACAAAGACTTCGCAGACAAATATATACGGCGTTTTTGCTGGCGGTGTGTGCGTGAATGAACATTTCGATTCGATTTCATCTATGGCGGATGGCGAAAAAGCTGCGATATCGATAGATAAATTTTTGACAGGAAATGAAAATTTTCAAGGTGAACAATCAGAAAATGAAATTTCACAAGGTATCGATGAAAATGAAATTAAAAAGGATGATATTGCACAGATTCAGCGAAATCGGGTGAAAATTCTCGAACCCTGTGAACGAGAAAACAATTTTCACGAAATAGAAATAGATTTCACCGAACAGCAAGCTGAAAATGAGGCGAAACGATGTATTTACAAAATATTTCGGTCAAAAAAATAAAAGGAGTAATTTCTATGGAAAATACAAAGCACATAGCGATTTTATGGTGTTTAATATTATCGGTCGGTTTATTATCGGGGAAAATTTCGGTTTCACCGAGTAAAATCGCTATCGACGATGCCAAAATAAATTATGTCGAGACACCATTTGTCCCGATTGTGTTTTTCGATAGCGGTTCCGCCGATGTTCCGAATAATCACAACGATATGCTGACCGAACTCGCCCGACGATTAGTGGATAATCCCGATGCGATTGTCGAAATACGGGGATATTACCATATCACAGGCGATAGAGCTTCGGGAAATGCTATGCTGGCAAAATATCGTGCCGATGCTGTCCGAGCGAAATTGATTCAAATCGAACCATCGATTGCATCACAGGTTATTGCCGAACCTGCATCGAATCCAAAAAGACTATGGCGAGGAGACGACGGTTCACTCGATTTAAAAATCCAGCAGGAAAACCAGCGAGCTGAAATCGCTGCAAAAGTTTCCCGACAAATGGAAAATAAATTCGATTCGACCGACCCGAATACGATTTTGAAAACGCTTAAATCGAATGACGAAATATACCGAATCGAACGAGTCCTTGCGGATAATCCGCTTGTTTTCTTGCTTATCGAGGGAACAAATCTCTCCGATTCCGACAATTCGGCGAAATCCTTAAAAATTTTAGATAAGGTTCGGCAAAAACTGCTCGATAATATGGAAAACGATGCTGTGAAATCGCGGGTTTTTATCTCGGTGAAAAACGATAACAACACAAATAAAAGCATAAATATTTCGGTCAGTGCCGAGTGGATAGTCGGGAAGCCCACTTGTGAAAATCGCTCCACTGGCACAGTCGAACCGCAATCTGTGAGAATCGAATCCGATAAAGCAGGGACGATGAAAATATTTCGCGACGATGGCTATAAAATTGCCGATGTCTCATCTCGATGGAATCTTTCACCGATTCCCGAACCGACCCGAAAATATTTTGTATCCTCGATTTCCGCTAACAGTTCACCCGCACAAAGACGAATATGGAGCAAAAAAATCGAGTTCAAATATAGTTCTAAACCTAAAATGATGAGCGAAAAATTGATAATCGAAAATTTCAATATCGACCAATTAATAATTTCGGATACTCCTAAATATTGTGCTAACAGGGATTTGCTCGCTAAATATCTTGTCTCGATTGCCAAGGTAAATAGAAATCGAACGATTTCCATCAAAATCGCTGGATATACCGATGACACGGGCGACGATGAGAAAAATCGCCAGATGAGTTTGCACTGGGCAAATAAGGAATTCGATTATTTTGCGAACCTGATTAAATTTTATTCGGGCAAAAAAGTCGAAAACATAGACAAAAATAATGCAAAATGCGGCAATATCGAATTTGAAATAATCGGGATGAAAAATGTCGATGACAATCCGAAAATTTCTGAAAGCACTCCGCAGGGACGAGTTGCAAAAAGAAGAGTGGAAATAAAAATGGAGATTAAATAGAAAAAGATTTTAACGAACCCATTCCAGAAAACTTTAGCATTTCTGACGACCAAAGTTCGCCAGAAAAGAACCTCGGGCTTTTTTAAATGGTTTAAACATTAGGGAGAAACTATGCGCATTTTAATATTTCTTACATTGCCGATACTGGTATTCGCATTCGCTAAATCGGGTCCGCCGGAAATTTCCGAAATCGAAAATATTTCATTTTCAGCGACGAATTGTTTCGGCGTATGCCCCGCTTATTCTGTCGATTTCACCGATAGCGGTATCGCCGAACTGCGATGGAAACCGTATCATAGAAAAATCATCGCACAACACGATTCGATGTTCGCTCATATAATCGGCAATCGATTTCCCGATAGTATTTTGGAATCGAGCAAAATTCTCGTATTCTCTGCGAAAATCGATGTGATGCAATTCGAGTCGCTTACAAAATTGTTTGTGGCTAATAAATTTTTCGAGATGAGCGATTGGCGTGAGAATATGACCGACTTGCCGACTTTTTATTTTTCCGCTGTCCGCGATAGTATCGAAAAAACCGTGTTGATGTATGGACTAAATCCACCTAAAGATATGGTCGAATTGAAAAATGCTATCGAAAAACTGATACGCAAAATGGATTGGAAATATATCGGCGAAAGCGAGAAATAGCAAGGTATTCTCGCATCGGCAATGTTCATTATTCACACTATTATGTTCATTTCATCACCAAAAATTTGACAAATCGACTTCGATATATATAATGTCAAACGAAAGCAAGTCATCGATATTGTGTTTGTCTTTCTTAAATCAAATTATAACAAATCATAGGGGTTTAACATTATTAAATCCTTTTTTTCAGAGGAGTGGAAAATATGAAAAAATTTCCAGAGCCATACAGTATAAAAAAGCGTCAGGATGCGATAGACCTTTTAGAAAAAAACTCTGTCAATGGAAAACCGAACTTTTCAAAAGTGGTTCGCGAGACAAAAATAACAGCACCGACACTGAAACGGTGGTGGACAAAATATCAACTGAATCGTCAGGTCGAATTGAAAACGAAACTCGAGGAAGCGATTACATCGATTTTGCAACGAATCGAGAGTCTTGCTCAGGAAACGAACAACCTAAAGGAACTTGCACCCATTGTGAAAATGTTATCGGAACTTTTACAGCAGGTTGGCGAGGATACTGAGACCGGCGAAAAATGGGGCTAATTTTCGGTATCTGTATCGTCGCTCGATTTATCATCATTGTCATCGCTTGTTTCATCCGAATTTTCATTATTCGGGTTGATTTCCTCTTTTCGATTGAGTTCTTTCAAATCCCAGTATCTTTTTTCCTTAAGTTTTCGTCGAAATGGATGAAACATTGTAAAAAACCGAAATATCATAATCTTTCCTTTTTAATATATTATGAAATATAAATTATCATCGAAGCAAGGTCAATTCATAAATTTATCCGATAGATTTTCTGCGTTCATCGGTGGAGTGCGAAGCGGGAAAAGTTTTGCCGGCACTATCGGTGGAATAAAACTTGCTCGCCGACGAAAAACTGTCGGTGCAGTTATCGCTCCAACTTACCCGATGATTCGCGATGTCTTGATTCCATTGTGGCAAAATCTTCTGCCTGCAAAATGGGTGAAAAAATATTCTCGTTCCGAACATAAACTTTGGCTGAAAAACGGCTCGATTGTGCTATTCCGTTCGGCTGAAATCCCCGAAAGACTTTATGGATTGACGCTTCATTGGTTTCACATCGACGAGGGTGCAATACTTCCGCGCAAGGTCTGGGATGTTATGCTTTCGCGGGTAATTTCCACCAAAGGACACGGTTTCATCACAACCACACCGAATGGACACAATTGGATATACGAACTCGTGAAATCGGGTGAAATATCATCGGTCTTTGCAAAAACCTCGGACAATCCGCTTATCGATGCATTTGAAATCGAGCGGGCACGCAGGATTTTAGACCCTAAATTTTTTCGTCAGCAATATGAAGCCTCATTCGAAGCCTACCTTGGGCAGGTCTACGACGATTTCGGGGAGAGAAATATAATCCCCATAGAACCCCGAGCAGACCTGCCCACTTATCTCGCTGCGGATTTCGGCTGGCGACATCCAACAGCATTGCTCTGGGCAAATGTCGATAGCAACGGGAACATAATGTTTTTCGATGAGGTCGTCGAATCGTTTCTCACACCCGATGTAATCGCGAAAATAATTCGAGGTGAGCAAGTCAGATTGCCATCGGGAAAAAATTTCAAATCGAAAATTCCATTAAATATGATAAATGGGATAATCGCAGGATTCGAGGCGAATCAATCCCGTCAGGAATCGGGTGGACTCGCGATTATCGACCTTTTGAATGAAATGGGTATCGATAAAATTCGCACAGTCGGCGGTTCGATAGTTCGTGGAGTGTTTGCTGTGCGAGCGAAAATATTATCGGCATCGGGAAAACCGCATTTATTCATCGACCCGCATTGCGAAAGACTTATATCGGATTTCCGCGGGTATCATTATCCAGAAAATGCGACAGGCATAGCATCTGAACTGCCCGAAAAGGATAACATTCACGACCACACGATGGATGCTGTGCGATATTTGATAACAGGATTAGCACAAGGACAAAGAAAATGGACGATTTAATTGAAAATCAAAAGAGTATTAGTCTAATAATTTTGACTATTTTTTAATATAGTCTAATAAGTTGCAGTATATTGGACTATTTCGATATTGTATCTAATATTTGTTCGGCTTTAAAAATCTTTTTCTTTTTATCTATTTGAATTGAAGTAATAATGTTTTCTCGAGCTAAATTTTTAAGTGAATTATAAACCGATTGTTTTGATACATTAAGATTTTTCATAATTTCATTGGCCGTAAGGAAAGGTTTCGACAAAAACATAACAGCAATATCCTGTGTTATTCCAGAAAATCGAGAGAGATAATTTTCGTAAAGTTTTCTTATACCAATTGCAATATTAGAGGTTTTGTTCGATTGTTCTGTGATACCTTTTAGGAAAAATAATAACCACTCCTTCCACTGTGAGCGCTGACTTACAGCAAGTAACAATGAATAGTATTCTTCCCTATAATTTGCAAAATATTCACTGATATGTAAAATTGCTGGATTCAGTATATTTTTATCGGCAAAAAAAAGATTTATAAGTAATCGTCCAACTCTACCATTGCCATCGAGAAATGGATGAATCGCCTCGAATTGATAATGCAATATTGCTGATTGAATAAGTGGTGGATAATTTTCTCTATGAATAAATTTTTCCCAATTATCGAGCAAAGGCAAAATTTTATCAGCAGATGGTGGTATATATGAAGCATTTTCTACCGATGAACCAGGAGAGGCAATAAAAACCTGTCCTTTTCTGAATTCACCAGGAGCTTTATTTTTACCGCGAACATCCGCGAGAAGAAACTTATGAATTTCACGAACCACTCTTAGACAAAGTGGTAACTTTTTTAGAATATTTTCGCCAATTTTCATCGCATTGACATAATTTATCACCTCCTTCACATCGGGAGTTCGTTCGATTGCAGTGATTTCAAATAAAGCCAAATCCTCAAAAGTTGCCTGTGTTCCTTCTATATGCGAGGACAACACAGCCTCTTTGCGTAATACTGTGGATAATAATACTTCTGATGCAGGTATAGTCGACAACAATCCATTCAATTTCGATAAAGAAGATTGAGCCAAAGATTCTGCAGCGATTATCTCCTCATCCCATTCGATTTTCGGCGGTAATGGTGATGGTGCGAAAGCATAAGTTTTTATTCCTTCATACTCTATCGGGATAAGTTCACCATTCGGATTTGTAAATTTGGAAGCATTCATATATCAAAAATAAATACATCTTTTCAAATTCACAAATATTTTATTTTTAAGTTTTTTTATTCGTTTCGATTTCACTGATGATACCTTTCGACCATTTTAGAAATTGTTGAAATGCCTCGATACCATCGTCTGTCAATCGCCAGTAAGTATTGGTTCGTTTTTGTTCGGTCATCTGCTTTCGCGGTATGACAAAACCTGCTGCCTGAAGTTTTATATAAAGTTAGTTTGAAAATATCAAGGGAAAAAAGAAAAATAATTTGATAATTTTATATTGCTATATATCACAAGAAGTTACACTTCCATTATTTTGATAAAACGAACCAAAATAAATAAAATTTAAAAAATCCGGAGGAAAATATGACTCCTATCGAACAAACGATACAAAATTTACTGTTGACATCCCGTCGAATTTCGGCGGAAGAATTCAAACAAAGTATCGAAAAGAGACTCGATTATTATCGAGACCATCAACTACCGTATTTGCTCGAACTTATATCCGAGCAGTTCGCTCACGCCGACCCATTGGCAATTCAACCGCATTTTTTCAATATAGTGAAACCTATTGTCAATGAAACATCGATGGTATATCGTTCGGGTGCGAGAAGAACACTGTTTCGCAATAATGGTGATGAAATCGACCCAAAACTTTTCGAACTATGGCAGAATATACAGAATACATCACGCTACGATGCTGTGATGAAAACTGTCAATAGAATGGTGAACCTTTGCGGAACCGTGCTTGTCAAACCATCGTTCAGGAAAAATTCACTTAAACTCGATATAATCACACCGAATCTTGTGGATATTGTGCAGGAAGAGAACGACCCGACAGAAGCCGCTGCGATTTCATACATTCGCCCTACAACTCAAACATATATCGAAAGTTATGGGCAATCGCCATCGTTACAGGTTATAATTCATTACTGGGATGATGAGAAATATCTTCGGATATCCCCGACCGGCGATATTCTCGATAATCCCACAAATCCCGATGGAATCAATCCATACAAAGTGTTGCCATTTGTTCGTTTCGCTAATCAAATTCCGCTCGACAATTTCTTTGTCGAAGGCGGCGAGGATTTGATTATCGCTCAGGACAATATCAATATAAAACTGACGCAATTGAACTACCTCGTAAAAATGCAAAGTTTTTCTGTGCCTGTGCTTGTTGGCTATCGCGGTTCTGAAAAAATCACGATTTCACCGGGAAAACCGATTATCGTGCCACTCGGTTCGGTCGGTGAACAAGGTGAACCCGATTTCCGATTCGAAACCCCGAATCCACAAATCGGTGAATTGATAAAACTGTTAGAACACGAAATTATCAGAATATTCCGTGCTTACGGAATCAGTTCGGCGGATTTTTCACTTCAAGGTCAAACAAAATCAGGTTTCGCTCTCGTGATGGAAAACCTAAAATTACTCGAATCCCGCGAAAACGAACTGCCATTCTACGAAGATGGCGAGGAAGAACTGTTCGAGATAATCAAACGGGTTTGGAATTATCATTCGCCGTATCTTCCAGCAGGACATCCATTCCGCGGAATTAAATTCCCAGATGATGTGCATTTGCAGGTATCCGGCAACGATATTTCACTGCCTAAAACGACATCGGAGGAGGTTGCCGAGTGGAAATTTATGTTCGAGCATAAACTCGCGACACCGATAGATTACCTTATGCGTCGATATAAACTCTCCGAGCAGGAAGCACAGGAACGCTGGGAACGAACGAAACAATGGTGGGGGAATGTTATCTAAATTTGAGACAACCCCTTTTTTCTGCATAAAACTGCCAATATTATAAAAACCATTTCAGGAGGATTAAAAATGGATGAAAATCGAGTAGATAACGAAAATTCAGAGGGAAATAATGAGAATCGAAACCGTGATGAAAATCCGAAGGATACTGAAAATAATCGAGACGATAATACGGATATCGAACAACTTCGTAAAGAAGTCGAGCAGACGCAGCAGATGCTTATTCGGGAGAAAAATCGACGGGTTTTCGAACGAGCATCGGAACAAGCGGGAATCCGCAGCAACAGAATCCAAGCAGCGATGAAACTCGCCGCAATCGATTCTATAAGTGAACCACTCGACGATAGAAAAGCTCAAGAATTTGCCGAAAAGATTTTGGCGAATTATCCCGAATTTTCGCAGACACGCTCACCAATAGAAACCGACCAAGGATTGCCGGGGACATCTCGTGCGAGAGCGAAAATGTCGGGAAATCCATTAGAAATTCTGCGAATACTGCGAAAGGGATAATCAACGAATGAACGATAATAGATGAGTCTCTCGGTATTTCGATGTATATATATTACAGATATATATTCCAGATGTCATACCTTTCGGCTGCCATATATATGGTTCTTTATCTATATTTGCGACAAGATTTCCGTATATATTATATATTTCGATTTTCGACCCAGTAGGAGCATCTATATAGCAAACCGAATTGAATGGATTGGGATAAATTTTTATATCGTGTCGATTCGGTATAATACGTTCCTTTACAGAATATCCAGGAGGTGTATAATTCGGTAGTCTATCTAACGGTGTCTGGCTGACAAATGGTATATACCCGTTTAAGTATGCAAAATTATATGCTTGCTCGATATTCTCTGTGAGTAAAGCGTAATCGCAGGAAAATACAGTCAATCCAGCGGAAAGATATTGATTCAGCATATACACAGTTTCTACCCGGTCCAAAGAATCCTGCGGGATATCGCCGGCAAGTGGGTTTCCCCATTCTACATCGGCTTCGCCACCGAAACTGACATCCTCACGAGCAATACCATCTATGACATCGAAATATTCTGGATTGTCATCTGCAAGCCACGCGGCATTTTGTGCAATCACGAGAAAATCGGGATTTATCGAACGAGCAACATCGCGGATATGAGATATAAATGCAATCATCGCCGAATCGGGAGTGATACCGAGACTTTCAGCAACCGAGATGGCCACAGTATCGTCATACGCCTCGACCCAGTCCATATATATGCCATCGAAACCATCGGCGATAACAATTTTTAATATACTGGAATCGTTATCGACAATAATGTCCTGCCATCGCGAATCCCAGAATGCGACAGGATAATTTCCCGACCAGCCATCGGGGTCTGGCGTAAGCATAAAATCGGGGTTTCCATAAGTTGATTCTGTTGGAGCGACCCACCAATCCTGCCAGTATATTCGCCAGTCCTCGGCTTCACCGATATCGACATAAGCGATGACCAGTTTGCTCGAACGGACAGTTCCAGCCGATGCGTGAAGTCGAGCAACCATTTCTGCGGCATCGAAATCTGTGCATTCTTTATCCGTGCGTGTCGGCTCTAAAACGAGCATATCGTAATACGAATTCACGAGTGAATCGACAGAACCGATACCGTCGAGATTTTGTAATTGATATGCCCAGAACTGAACATCTGGAATTTGAGCGGAAATAATCCCGATGTATAACACAAAAACAAACAATAATATTTTCATTTACATACTCCTAATTTTTTATCGAAAGGAAATTACAAAATCATCTTTTTATAGGCAAGAAGTTTTAAAATTTAATCATTAAAATTAGAAGCGGGAACAACTTTTCTTGGAAGAATAGCTTTTCCCGAGTCTCTTTTCTAAAAATTCTTATAATTTCTGGCGACTTTTAGTTGTCAGAAATACTAAAGTTTTCTGAAAAAGAGGTTTCTCCCAGATATTTTTAACACATTAAAGGAGGTTTTTTTATGCTTACCACTTATTCGTTTCAGAATCTTCGCCGCGATCTTTCCGAGGTATTCGCAACAATCGTGGCGGGTTCGCCCACATTCATCAGCAAAATCCCGATTATCGGACAGGCGCGCCATTATAAGCACGAGTGGGTCGAGGATGTTATCCAGCCCACCGAAGATGCACTCGATGGAGCTATTCTCAGCACCGACACCACTATCACTGTCGATGACGGCACTAAATTCAAGGTTGGGATGATTATCGGATTTGTCGGATACGATGAACAGGTGAAAGTCACGGCAATTTCTACGAACGATTTGACCGTAACTCGTGGCTATGGCGGAACAACAGCGGTCGGAATGGATGATGGAACTGTCATTCGGATTCTTTACATTCCAGCAGCGGAGGGCAGCGAACCCGGCGACGACAGTTGGGAAGAACCAGGCACAGAATACAATTATACTCAAATATTCACCCGCACAATCAGAGTATCGAATACTGCGAGAAATTCTCGTCATCTCGTTTTCGAGGATTTAATCGACCGCGGAGTCCGTGATGGATTGATTCAACTCGAAATGGAGATAAATCACGGTGCAATTTACGGACGAAGATATGCCGATACCGCAGACCCATCGGTTCCGCGAACACTCGGTGGAGTGATTTATTTTATCGACCAAGTTGATGGAAATATCCACGATGCCAGCAGTGCAGAACTATCGACCACAATGATGAACGACCTTCTGGAACAAATTGCCAAAGATGGTGGTCAGCCGAATTTGATTCTCGCTGGCACTAAACAGGCGAGAAAAATTTCATCGTTCAATTTGACATCGGGTTCGGCGCCGATTGTCCGCACGAGAATGACCGATTCCCGAACTGGTTCTGCTGTGTATGAATTCGTCGGAGACCTTCCACTCGGAATGATAGAGACAATCGTGGTCGATGTCAATTTCCCCGATGATAAACTGATGTTCCTCGACACGAGAAAACTCGCACTCGTTCCGATGGAAAACCGCGGTTTGTCGGATTTCGATGCAACGCCGACAGGAGCGGATTTCACTGCTCGCAGAATTCTCGGCGAATACACACTCGAAGTTCGTAATGCCAAACAGGCTCACGGATTAATCAAGAATTTGGGATAAACGAAAAAATCTGGGAGAAACCTCTTTTTTAAAAGAGATTTCTCCCCGACATATTTTCTGGGGAATCGATTAGATTTTGAAAATGCCTGCTTGCAATCCAAGTGCAAACATCGGTGCGGGAATTTTATAAACCTTGGTATTTTCGATTTCGATTATTTCAGGTTCGCAAGGACAAAGCCAAAATCCATTGGAGATTTTTTATTCCAAGATAACCATACTATTTCGGATTGTTTATCCTGAATTAGTCTTACTAATTCGGATATCAAATTCCAATTTAGTTATACTATTTGTATAGTTAAGTAATTTTATTAGGAGGTCTATAAAAATGTCTTTCGCCGACATAACACTTTTCACAACATCCGATATTTTATCCCGCGAGGGTGAAATTCTCGAAAATGTGCCGTTTGTAAATAGACACGAGGTTGTTAAATCTCTCATAACCGACAGAATTCACGCCAGATTTCCCGATATCGACGAGCCAGAGGATTATATCGAAAATCCAGAGATTTTCTGCGAACCAGCAATTTGTCTAAATCTCTCTCTTGTGCTAAGGGAAAATTCCACTCACAGAGACGATATATACGCTATTCGCTCGGAATTTTACCAGCGAAGATTCGAGGAAGAAATAGATAAAGCATTAACATCGATTATAATCGAGGATTATTCGATAGGTGTCGAACTTTTAAGATAAGGAGAAATTATGGGAATGATTTGGGATATATTAAATTCGATGCGGAAAAATCTTGTGGAAAATCTCGATGTTCGCACTGTCATAATCGGCGATGGCGATATACCTGCATCGCTGATGCCTGCGGCGAGAATTTTTCCCGTATCGGTTATCAGCAATTCATCGGCGGAAATACCGATGATATTCGATTTGTCCACAACTATCGAATTTATTTTTTTGCCGAAAACCGAACAGGATGAAATTACATCGCAGATTCACATAGTCGAGCAAATCCTGAATTCGGATATATACCCGGTGGGCTGCGAGATAAAACACTCACCGAGTTCTCGGATTTCTCGAAATAATAATTCCGCAAAAATCGAATTGACGATAAGATGGTATGAAAGATAATCTTTTCGATTCAATTTTTTCTTTTTTGGGAAAAACAGCGCCCTTCGGGTGTATTCTTAGTGCGACTTCCATCCCATTTGGACTGGATTCCTTGCAACACCAAATCTTTTTACAGTGATATTGTCAAAACCAGCAATTTTGTCGATTTTATGGAACAAAATCGGCAAATATTATGCTTTTTCTGAAAGGAGTTTGAGGAAAAACTCTTTTTCTCATGAAAAAGAATTTACCTCGATTAGTTTTCTTAAAAGGAGGTTCGAATGACAATTTTGTCATCGAAAGAGTTATTGTTCGATAACAGCTCAGCAAAATTTATATTGTATTCGAATGGTTTCAAAGTAAGTGAAATTGCGTTTTCGGAGCGAGGTATTACATTTTTTCCGCCGGAGCCAAATTTCATAGATGGTGAGCCGAAATATATAATTCGGATAAGGTTCGATTTTGCCGATAAAAATAGTATGAAATCGATTCGCGAAGTTATTTCATTCTATGAATCCGACCCAAATGCTCATTCGCTGAAACTCGTGATTCCCGGCGAAGAAATTCGCGGAATCGATGTTATCCCGTATGGTCGCTGGCGAGAGTGGTTTTTCGACGATATCCCGCAGGGTTATGGTCCTGTCGAAATAATGTTTGCAACATCGGATAATATAAAGATAGCCGAAACTCATTTCGCAAATGCCGAACCGTGGATAGTAGAATAAATTATTTTCTCCGTCTAATATTTTTTCTATGGCTTTGCTTCGACTCAGATTTTCCTGAACTTTGTGGCATAGTCGATGTATCCAGCACGGATTTCACAGAATCGTAATATGTGCGAATTATCGAGTAATTCCAATGGTTTTTGTTATTATCGAGCCAGTTTTGAGCTTTACCGAACCATAATTTGGGGTCATCGCCGAGTTTTCGAGCAATATCGGCGCGCATCACAAGATAGTATGGCTCCCAAGACATCCATTTATCGAATTTTTCTAAAATATTGTGAGCGAGCGAATCCTGACCAGTTTTTATTAAATCATTCGCGACATCGGATAGAATATATGCAAGTTCGGATGATTTCGTATTATAATACATTTGTTTATCATCGATTGGTGGGTTTTCACATACAAGATTCCAGTTTTGTGCGAAAAGCATCGTATATTTCAATTCAGCTACCGATGTATCGGAGACTTTTTTAGGAATATACATATATCCAATAATCGGCATTCGATATAGACTATTTTCTGATAATTCGATTATATTGCAATCCTTACAGGTGAAAAATAATGGGAATTTCTGAGACAATCTGCGCAATATTTTAGCAATATTATTATCATTACCGATAAATTCATTTTTCGATATGACATCCTCGATTGCCGAATTATTCCACAAAAATTTTCGATATTGTGGCACATTCCAGAATTCACGGTTCAATAAAATCACATCTGGACGGATGCCTTCGGCGATTTGCACGAACCAGAATGGATGAATATCGTCTATCTGGTCGATTACGAGAACCGAATTCATAGGCAATGAACGCAAAATATTAGCTGAAATATCGAGCAAAATATCCAATCCTGTGGAATTAAGTCGATAATCATTAGATTTATCCATATATGCAGAATCGAGAATCGAGCGAGCTATTTCGTGATGTTTTCTTTCGATAAGTTTTCCCATATCCGAAAAAACTTTCCAGTGCCAAGGATAATTTTCTGTGTATCTTGAAGAATATAATGCTTTCGCATGCTTTTCGGTTCGCCATTTGACAAGCGGGGTTGGGTCTAATATCCAGACCAAAATTACAAGTATCGCCAATATTATCAATATTCTCACGGCATCTTTTTTAGAAATAATTTTCATATATCAAATAGAGTAAAATTTCGTCAAAAACGCAAGGAGTTTTAAAAAACAAAATGTATCGATTTTAACTATTTTTTTTAAAATTATGAATTTACTTGACATATTAGAAATTATTTTTATTATTTAGTATGAGACTCATCTACCATGTGTGGAAAGAGATCCTTCGCCGTCCTTTTGGGGCGGCGATTGCATTTGTTTTATCCGATGCTTATATTTACGATAAAGATTTCTTTTATTAGAGTTTCCACTTACATAAAAAGCGGTTATTAGCAAATAGAAAATGTATCTTCTTTGAGTTTCTC
>JAGGZE010000035.1 GCA_021162205.1 bacterium | reverse complement strand
CATATCCCAGGTAACTGCCCCAGCGCTATCGGCAAATGCACTAATTCTCGCAGAATCGGCGAAGGCAGCAATACGAGTGCTGTCGGCAAATACGGTATAATTTGCGGTATCGGCATTTACTGTGAAACCCGATGTGTCGGCGAAATGAGCGATGCCAGAAACTCGTGCACTATCGACAAATGCGGTATAATATGCCGTATCGGCATATATAGCATATTTAGCGCTATCGGCATTTGTGACAGTGGCGATAGTAATTCCAGCGCTGTCGGCATAATCTGCGTGGCGTGCAGCCATTGCCCAATCAGCTCTATTAGCCCACATCGCTGCAAAACTCGCTGTTATTTGTTGTCGAGGACTTAATACATGCCAACTCGTGCCATCGTTGATGCCGACTTGAAAATATAGCGGTGTAGATAGTGGAGAAAGTGGGGTGCCTAAATCGAATATTGCGCTGAAAAGCCCTTTCTCGACAGTAACTCCCGATACAGTATCAGCATCGATTAGTGTGCCTCCCCAAGCATCGTCGTAAATTTCGATATAAACATCGATTGTATCGTTCATTCCAAGACCCGAGAAATCGGTCAATTTCCCCTGATAACTGATAGGCAAAGCAATTAAGCAAGAGAAAAGAAACACAAAAGCAAGGCAGTAAAACTTTTTCATCACAATTCCTCCTTTTAGATTTTTCAATTCTTTCTAATATATGATAATGGTATTAAGCAATATTAAAAAGTTTGACAAATCACCCTATTTCGATTAAATATAAATAAATATAAATCAAAAGCAATATTTATTTTTTGTTTTGGACTTGTATTTTTTAATTTTTTATTTATAATTTAATGTGTTTCATTGTATTAGTTTCGATTTTTGATTAACTTTAATTCAGGAGGTTTTGCTATGTCCCGTGCAATTTTTATCCTAACTATTTTGTTTGTTTTCATTTCCTCATCATTCGCCGAGGTCGGTTGGTGCGGAAATGTTTGGCCCAACGACGAGGATGAAATTGTCGAGGGCGAAGATTTATCGGTTTATTTCCAAATATGGAAAGATGGCATTACAGATTCATCCGACAGCACTCCAGGAGATGGAATTTATGCTACACTTTATTATCGAGTCGGTGGCGGAATAACCTGGACACCTGTCGAGATGATTTACAATGCCGATGTCGGCAACAATGACGAATTTGTAGCAATAATTCCCGCATCGGTTCTAACAGCAGGAGTCGATGTCGAGGTCTATTGCGAATCTTTCGATGCAACAGATTCATCGACCTGTCAAGGTAACGACCAAGTCGGTAATCCCGCTACCGAAGATGACCCGTTGACATATCATATAATCTCACCGACTACTACAGATGTTACCATTCATTTTTCTGTGAATATGAATAGTATCGATACAATCTCTGAACCTGTCAGTATAGTCGGCGATTTCACAAGTTGGGAATATAGCCCTATTGCGATGTCCGACAGCGATGCCGATGGAATTTACGAAGGCAGTGTGCTTTTCCCAGCAGGTTCGGCGAGACATCAGGAGTATAAATATATTATGGGAACGGCGCCTGTTATCTGGGAGACTGTAGCGAATCGTTCGTTCGATATCGATGATACAAGCGGCAGCGACCAATATATCCCGATGGATTATTGGAACAATTGCAGCACAAGACCTGTCGTCGTTATATTCTCTGTCGATATGTCCGCAGAAACAGTAATAGACCCGTATATCGCTGGTAGTCAATCGCCACTTCACTGGGGATGGGATGATGGCTGGACAGATGCCGATAGAATTTACGACGATGCTACTCACTGCGACCAGACCGCTGGCGATGGTATTTATTCAACCGCAATAGAATTCCCAGCGGGGACTTACCGAGATATCGAATATAAATTTACTACCGATAGCACCGATAACGAACCATTGCCGCCGTTTCAGAACCATAAATTCACATTAACAGATGATTATGACACACTCATTCTGACGACCATAACATTCGGTAGTTTCGACACGAGTTATATTAAAGATGTTAAACTTCCCGCTGTTATGAAATTAAGCAAGAATTCACCAAATCCATTCAACACATCGACATCTATCGATATTATTATTTTGAAAAGACTCGATACTCCCGCAAAACTCTCTATATATAATCTCGATGGCAAATTAATCGCTAAACTCGTCGATGGTATCGCAGACCCGGGACATTACAATTTCATCTGGGATGGCACAAATTCCCAGAACATAATCGTTCCCAGCGGAATATATATATATAAGCTCGAGAACGGTAAATATGAAATTTCGGGAAAAATGACATTGGTCAAATAGAACTATCTTTTTGTCTTGACATATACATTATTATCGATATAATTATATATCGGTGGACTAGGGGTTGCAAACCATTGATGACAATGCTCGGCTCGGTTTAGACCTATCGACTTCTAAAATTTTTCAAGGAGGTTTAAAATGCGTGCCTTATCATTTGTTTTCGCCTTTTTTGTTCTGTTCAGTCTCGCGTTTTCCCAGCCGGACAGTTTGAACATGAAAATTGCGGGGGTGTGGGAGACAGAGGACACAAATGAAT
>JAGGZE010000105.1 GCA_021162205.1 bacterium | reverse complement strand
GTTGCCTGAAGATACTATCCATGCGACGCCGTGGTCGGGATGGTTTATCGGCGACACGAAACTGCCGATATTTGCAGGCTCGAACGACAGCGGTCTCGTTTTGTATAGCCAGCTTATTGCGGCGTTTTGCAATCATTACGATAGCATGGGAATCGATTTTTCGATGACGGTCATGGCCGAGCCGAATTTGGAAGCCCATTGGTCGGGGACATGGGACGACGCGAACCGGCTTTACGAAGCCTTTGTGAACGGTGTGAACGCATCGACGGGCGGAACCGATATAAAGGTCGGCGGATTGGTTTGGGCTGCTGGCGGGCAATATAGCGGTGTTCTCGACTCCATAATACTTTGGGTGCAATACTGGCGCAACTATTGCGTGGATAACGATGTCAGATACGATTTTATCTGCTATCATCATTACTGGCGCACTCCAGATAGGTTCGACACGGTTGCTACGGCATTCGAGGAAACATTCCCCGGCGACGAATTTTGGATAACCGAATGGAATTACAAATTCAGCAAATTTCTTCCATACGATGAATATCAGCGTTATGTTGTCGGAATGGCCGGCGCAACTGGTAATTTAGATTTTTTGATGCGAGCGCAAAAACATCCATTGCATTCGGTGCTGGCTCATTTTTGCGTTGTCGGCGCATATAAAGATTACGGCATCTGCCACTGGCGAGATTCGGCAAATTGGGATTACACGGCATCGGGATATATGTTCCGATGGCTCGCAAATTTTGGAGACAGTGAACTAACAATCGAAAACGCTTCGCCGGCGGTCTCCGTTCTTTCGGCAGCGGGTGATAATAAAATCGATGCGATGCTGTTCAACTACGATAATTCAGTCGATACGGTCGATTTTAAAATACAGATGAGCGATGCGGATAGTTATTACTGTGAAATTTGGAAAATGAACGACGATAGCACGGTTACATCGCTCTTTTTTATTGCTCATATAGATTCTTCTGACTCCTCGATATATTGGACGGATACGACAATATTTCTGCCATTTCCATATCTTGTCGAGATGGACTCGAACTTAGCGGGCGATTTGAATAGGATTGTGCCGGTGGATTCGAACGAAATATATTATGTTAAGTTGATTAAGAACAGTCCTACGCAAGTGAGCGATGCAAAATCTATCCCAAATAGCGCCGCGATAATTCAGACGTATCCTAACCCGTTCAATTCATCTGTCGCCATCACCGCAAATGTAGGGGCGAACGGCGTTCGTCAAACAATAGAAATATTCGATATAAATGGCAAATGCGTAGGGGCAGGTCTTGCGCCTGCCCAACAACAGGGCGACCGCAAGAATCGCCCCTACATCTGGACACCCGACAAAACAATATCCAGCGGAATATATTTAGTGCACGCATCTTTTCAGGGACAAACAATTGTAAAACGAATCATATATCTCAAATAGGAATGCGATAATGAATAAAAACACCCGAATGGGTGCAGGCATTCGCCTGTTTTTGATGGCGACTTTCCTCCCGTCCCGCCGTGGCGGGATTCATTGTCGCCGAGCCATTTGGTTCTTTTTATGTGGGCGTATTCGATACGTCCCTACACCGTGCTTTTTGATTGGTGAAATGTTATTTGACTAATCAGGCGTTGTAAGGAATTGCCGATTCTATAGGCAAGGAAAACAATGCACAAAAAACACCTTAAAGGTGGGTGTCTATTCCGTGAAGCATATATATTAAATGTTCGAGTGTTTTCGATATTTCTGGGATATATTCCCGAACCGCTTTTGTGCTGCCTGGAAGTGTATATACGAGTGAATTTTTTATAATGCCGGCGATTGCGCGACTTATAAGTGCATTGGGGTTTTCCGCACCATATTTTATTCTGATACAATCCATTATGCCGGGGATTAGTTTGTCGCACATCGAACCGACTATATCGGGAGTTATATCGTGCGGTCCGACTCCTGTTCCGCCTGTTGTGAAAATCAAATCGATATTGTCGTTGCTAAATTTCTCGAGCAGTTTGCGCAATTTATTTTCATTGTCGGGGATAATAACTCGTTCGAAATCTGTGTGCCATCGTTTGTCGGCGAAAAAATGTTCGAGAAATTCGAGTATTTTGGGACCGCTTCTATCTTCATAATCGCCGGCACTCGCTCTATCGCTTAATGTGATGATTTTGATTGCAAATTTGTGAGGTAAGTATTCGATTTCATTGCCAGCTTTTATAATTCCGCCATTTAGCACGCGAGCGAAAACACTTTCCCGTGGAGTTATATATTTGCCGACGAAATCGTAATTTTCCCAGTCCTCGTCGCCGATTTCTTTGCCGATTTGAGTAATTTCGAGTTCGACATCGCCGATTTGCAACCTATCGAGGAGCGAGGATTTCGAGAAATCGATTCCCTGCGTGGTAATATTTTCAGCGAAATCGCCTACATTGAATTTCCCGCCGATAGTTCGATTGAATCTATTTATACTTTCGATTGCGAGTAAACTGATTTGCCTGTGCCATCTGCCAGAATGAGCATCGCCGACAATTCCATTTTCGTCGAGTTCTATTTGCTGGACAGGATGTTTGATTGTCCCTTTTTGCTCGGAAACATTGACCGAAATTACTTTGCCTGTTTTTATCTCGAAAGCCATAACAATACCTCCCATAATCGGCGACAATGAATCCCGCTACGGTGAGACAGGAGAGCCCGATTTCACCGGGATTAAGAAAAAAATCGCCATTAAAAAGAACCGAAAGTTCAAAATTTTTTTCTATTATCTTTAATTTAATCATTAACAAAAAATATCCAAAAGGGATTTGCAAAGAATTAGATTATATAAATTTATTTATTTATGCGATTAAAATAAATTCCCGAAATATATTTCACTGCCCTGTCCGAGAAAAAATCCGGCGCTGGAAAAATCGAGAATGTCCAGCCACCGCAACGATGCCGATATTGAACGCATCCGCGTATAATCCTGCGAATTGGGAGAAGGATGAAAACTATGTTAAATAAACCACAGCGAATAATCGACCACATGTTTTACCTCAAGAAAGAGGAGATAAAGATTGTAAAGGGTGAATAGCCACCATCTCACCTTCCCACCACCTGATTGCTCTTTGAACAATGGGTTGCAACCCATTGTTCACCTGCGATGTTAGTGAAAATGGTGAAAAGGCATAAAATTTTACGCCCCTGTATTTGAATATACGAATGAATGAAAATGAGCGAAAACACCGGAAAGCGAGTAAAATCGCCATTCTTAGCTGGTAGAACTACAATTTTAGCTGGTTGAGTCATAATATTAGCTCGTGGAATGACAATATTAACTCGTGGAGTCATAATATTAAATGGTAGAGTCACAACTTTAGCTCGTGGAGTCACAGTCTGATGCTCATTTTATCATCCGACGGGCTAAAACTGACAATCGACGAGAAAAAATCACAAACGGCTCGCAAATGAGCAAGTGAACGGTGGACTTCAGTCCACCGCCAGTAACAAAGGCAGACGACTAAAGTCGCCTGTTCAAAGTAGGCTTGAGCAGGTCATCCAGAAACAAATAGAAATCACAGACAAGAAAATAGATGAATTGGTGTATGAATTGTGTGGACTGTTAAAGATTGTGGAAACCGTATATTAGTGTGTCAGCACATATACCAATAGGTTTGTTCCCATTTTGAGTGCAGTTTCACGTTTATCCGGCGTGTCGCCATGGACATCGGGGTCATCCCAGCCATCTGCGATATCGGATTCGTAATCGTAAAATAGTGCGAGCCGGCCATCGATGAAAATACCGAAACCCTGTGCGGGTTTGCCATCGTGCTCGTGGATTTTCGGCAGCCCATTCGGGAAATCGTAGAAACAATGGTATAGTTCATTGTCGAATGGAAGTTCTATAAGTTCCTTATCGGGGAAAATCTTTTTGAGTTCACGCCTGAATGCTGTGTTTAATCCATAATCGTCGTTGACGAATAAAAACCCTCCCGCTCGAAGATACCTGCTTATTTTTTCGGCTTCGGCTCGACTGAATGAACAGTTTCCATGCCCTGTCATAAAAATGAATGGATAGTTGAAAATTTCCTCGTCGAGTGGCTCGACATATTTACCTGTTGCGATTGCATTTATTCCAGCATTTTCCAGCACGAATTTTGCGAGATTCGGCAGTTCGGTAGGTCCATTATACCAATCGCTTCCACCGCCGAATTTCAATCGCACTAATTCGACAGCATCGGGTGAATTTTGTTGTGCTAATGCAAGAGATATAAATATTAAAATCGCCGATATTTTAAATATTTTACTGGTCATCTTTATTACCTCGTATTTTATGCCATAATTTTTTCAATTTACTTTTTCGAGATTGTTTAATTTCATCGAGTCTTTTGCACTCGTATTGTTCGATTTTTCCGATTAAAACTGTAATCGATTCTCGTTTATTCAATGCTCTTCTCAAATCTATTAGTTCACGGTATCCAAATACCCAGGCATAGAACGGTTCGAGAAAAAGCATCATTTGACTGGCGATATAATTCAATGGTTTGACAGTTTCTAAAAACATCATAACGGGTGCTGCTAATCCTCTATTTGCAACTTCTTTCGCGACTTTATCGATTGCTTCGAGTTGCGACTCGGTTATCTCTGTCGAAAATTCCTCATCCCAATCGACATGCCAAAAATCTTTATCGTAAGGCATTTTTCACCATTCCTGCAATAAATTCGGCAGTTTTTTTATCGGGAGTTCTGATAAAAAATCCTCTAAATCTATCTAATATATGCTTTTTCGGAAAAGGGGACAGGAAAATATCGTTCTTGTGCACCAATATTCTTTTGAATTGTCGCCAGCTTACGATTTTTTCTGTTCCAATAAATTTTTCACGCACTCCTGTCGAGTCCACCGCATAATCGGTCGGGAAAAAAAATTTCGCCAGTCCCAAAAATAGCACGGCAACAGCGAAAAATCCCCAGATTAACGATTGCATAAAAATTGCTGAAAAAATCCCCGCTATTATTATGATAATCAATGTGATAATTCCCTTAGTGCGATTTTCAGCAGCGGGATGTGAACGCCAAATCAACGGTAATTTCATTTCTTTTATTGGAATTTCATTTTCGGAATTATCGGGGTTTTCGCTATCGTTTTTTTTATTTTTTATTGTCATTTTCGGGCGCACGTTCAGTTTCGATTTTTTCGAGTTCCTGAACGAATTCATCGGGAGTAAAAACTCCTTTTTTTATAAGAACTCTAACGATTGCTTCCATTGTAAGATTATTAGAAAGAGTGAGTTCTTCGTATGACACAGCTCTTTCCGAGCCATCCGGCATTTTAACAACCATTGCTGGATGCTGTTTTTCGTGGTTTTCGACTTGATTCATTTGTCCTCCAATGATTAATATTTATGAATAATTTTTTCATAATAGTCGAAAAATATTTAATTACAAATAAAAAAAATAGAAATATTTTAAACAAAGTTAAATAATACTTGACATTTTCAATATACAAATTACATTTTAGAAATTTGGATATAAAGGCCTGTAGCTCAAGTGGTAGAGCATCGGTCTCCAAAACCGAGGGCTGGGGGTTCAAGTCCCTCCAGGCCTGAAGTGAATATTTATGTTTTATAAGGAGAAATATTTTGAAAAAACTAATTCAATTTATTAAAGAATCCTGGGTGGAATTGAAGAAAGTTAAATGGCCCTCGAAAGCCGAGCTTTGGAGTCTAACTGTAGCTGTTATCACCGCTTCTTTGATACTGGCGATTTTTACAGGTATTGTAGATAGGATATTTTCTGGGCTTATTCATCTAATACTACCTTAATTTTTTTCTGGAACGATTATTATATAGGATTAATAAAATGAACGATGAAAATGAAACAATGACACAAGACAATACAGATGACCAAGAGGTTGTTGAAATTGTGCATCCCGATGCAAAATGGTATGTTGTTCATACATTGACCGGGCAGGAGCTTAAAGTTCAGAAATATATAGAGAATACGGTTGTAGATAAAGGTTTGCAGGATTTTATATTTAAGGTTCTTGTGCCGATGGAAGATGTTATCGAAATGTATCATGGTAAGCGAAGAACCGTTCAGCGTAAATTTTTTCCGGGCTATATAGTTGTTCAAATGTTATTTGATAAAAATACTGAATCGTTTATTTCTGGCGTTCCCGGCGTTACCGGATTTATTAGGTCTGCTGGAAAAGCCGTTCCACTTTCGCCCGATGAAATCGAATCTATTATGAATAAAATCGAGAAGGAAAAAGTCTCGCAGAAAGTCGAGATACCTTTTGTCGAAGGAGAACCTGTTAGAGTTGTCGATGGTCCTTTTAAGGATTTTACCGGTATAGTAAGTGAAATAAATCATGAGCGTGGGAAAATTAGAGTTATGGTTTCGATTTTTGGAAGACTTACTCCTGTGGATGTAGATTTTATGCAGCTTAAACCCGATAAAAAATAGAAATTTTTAATGAGGTGATAAAATGGCAAAAAGAATAAAAGGAAAACTTAAACTTCAAATTCTTGCAGGTAAAGCTACTCCTGCACCGCCTGTGGGTCCTGCTCTCGGTCAAGCCGGTGTTAATATTGCTGAATTTTGTAAGCAGTTCAATGCACAAACTGCAAAAAAAGGAGATTACATTATACCTGTGGTCATCACGATTTATGTAGATAGGTCATTCAGTTTTATTACCAAAACACCACCTGCATCGGACCTTTTGAGAAAGGCGGCAGGTATCGACAAAGGTTCTGGTGAACCCAATCGAATTATGGTGGCGAAAGTTAAACGGGACAAAATTCGCAAAATAGCCGAAATGAAAATGCCCGATATAAATGCTGTCGATATCGAGGGTGCTATGAAAATTATCGAGGGGACAGCTCATTCTATGGGTATTGAAGTCGAGGATTAGTAAAATGATAGCAAGTATTGCTTAATAAATAGTATTATGTGCTGTTTATAATTTATTGTGACAAACAGAGATATGTGATTATGGGAAACCACACCCGAAAATGTGGGAGCTTTTAAGCGAAAAATAAATGGAGGAAAGATGGCTAAACACGGGAAAAAATATAGAGCGGTTTCCGAGAGTTATGAAAAACTGAAACAGTATCCTCTTAAAGAGGCTGTCGAACTCGTGAAGAAATTTGCGTTCACGAAATTCGATGAAACAGTCGATTTATCGATAAGACTCAATGTCGACCCGAGGCATGCTGAACAAATGGTTCGTGGAACAGTGATTCTTCCAAATGGAACAGGAAAAACGATTAAAATATTAGTTTTTGCCAAGGGTGAACAAGAAAATGAAGCTAAAGAAGCCGGTGCAGATTTTGTCGGTTCCGATGACCTTGCCGAAAAGATACAGGGTGGATGGACGGATTTCGATGTCGCAATCGCAAGTCCGGATATGATGTCCATCGTGGGAAGACTCGGGAAAATATTGGGTCCTCGCGGACTTATGCCGAATCCCAAAGTCGGAACAGTTACAAAAGATATTAGCAAAGCAGTTAGTGAGGCAAAAGCGGGTAAGATACAATTTCGAGTCGATAAGGGTGGAAATATCCAAGCACCTGTTGGGAAAGTTTCATTCGATGCTGACAAGTTGGTCGAGAATACTCAAACTTTACTCGATACTATAGTTCGTGCTCGTCCAGCGATGGTTAAGGGTCAATACATCAAGAATATCACTATTTCCTCGACTATGGGACCTGGAATTAAAATTGTTATAGATGAAGCTACCAAAAAATAATTAACGATAATTATAAAGGGAGATTAGATATGCTTAAAAAGGATAGAGAAAAAATAGTTCAGGAATTAGTAGATGACCTGAAAAATTTCAATATAGTCTATTTGGTCGATTTTCAGGGGCTGAATGTAGAGGAAATTACTACACTTCGCAAGGATTTTCGGAAAAACGGAGTAAAATTCCGTGTAGTAAAGAATACACTTCTCAGAATTGCTCAGGATAGACTGGAAAATAATTTATTAGATTCATCTATTCTTCTGGGAAGTTCCGCTCTTGTGCTGGCAAAAGATGACCCGATAAGTCCTGCGAAAACTATACGGGAGTTTCTTAAAAAACACGATAAACCTCAGATTAAGGGAATTATTGTCGATGATTCTTTCTTCGGTGCAGAAAAATATGAGGAATTTTCTAAACTACCGAGTGTAGATGAATTACGAGCAAGAATGATAGGTTCTATTAAAGCACCTCTCAACGGAATTGTTTTTGTGCTTTCCGGTCTTTTAAGGGGATTTTTATCGCAATTAGACCAAATTAGGGAGCAAAAAGCGGCAGAAAAATAAACGATGATAAAACGATAGTTTAATTGGGGAAAAATTAAAACCAAATAGGAGGCAAAAATGGAAACGAGCGCCAATGTCGAAAAACTAATCGAGAATGTCAGTCAGCTAACTGTTTTGGAGCTTGCCGAACTTGTGAAAGCACTCGAGGATAAATTTGGAGTTTCGGCGGCAGCACCTGTTACGGTAGCCGCTGCACCTGCAGCAGGAGCTAATGCAGAAGCCGCTCCCGCAGAAGAACAAACCGAATTTTCCGTTATGCTCACAGGTATCGGGGACAAGAAACTACAGGTTATTAAAGAGGTTCGTGCAATAGCTGCACTCGGGCTGAAAGAGGCAAAGGATTTTGTCGAGGGAACTCTTCCAAAAGCAGTTAAGGAAAATATTCCTAAATCTGAAGCTGAAGAAATTAAGGCGAAACTTGAAACTGTCGGTGCATCCATAGAAGTTAAATAATTTCCAATGGAATTAGCATTAGAACAGTATTTCCATAGGAGATTCCTGTATTATTTACAGGTTTCTCCTGTTTATATTTATATTCAGGGAATATAATTTTCCTTATAAAATTAACCCAAGAAAGAGGGCGAATTCCCTATGAAAGCCATACCAATTATTAAGCGTAAAAATTTCGGAAGGACCGAACCGAGGGTTGAAATGCCAAACCTTTTACAGGTTCAACTAAATTCTTATCACAAATTCTTGCAGTTCGATGTTCCACCTAAAAAAAGGAAACCTACTGGACTTCAAGCTACTTTTTTAGATGCTTTTCCTATTGCCGATGTATATGAAAAGTATGAACTACATTTTGAATCTTATTTTTTTAAAAAACCTAAGTTCACGGTCGATGAATGCAGAACACGAAATCTTTCTTATTCAGCATCGCTTTATATCAAGCTTCAATTGCACATTTACACGAAAGAGGGGGAAAAGCGTAAGTTGAAGGAAGTGAAAGAAGGAACTGTTTATCTCGGCGATTTACCACTGATTACTCCTTATGGAACTTTTATCATAAACGGTGCAGAACGCGTTGTGGTTACGCAGCTTCACCGTTCTCCTGGGGTATTCTTCGATGAAAAACTTCATCCCAATGGTAAAAAACTTCTTTCTGCAAGACTTATTCCTCTTCACGGCTCATGGATGGAACTTACATTCGATATTCGCGATGTTCTTCACGCCATCGTATCATCGAGGAAAAAAGTCCATTTTACCACACTATTGCGAGCATTCGGTTTTGAAAATGATGATGAAATAATAAGATTATTTTACGATGTTAAGGAAATTAAGCTCACAAATAAAAATTCTAAAAAACTTATCGGAGCATTTTGCGCTGAAAATGTAGTTAATCAGGAAACAGGCGAGATATTATTGGAAACTGGAACAGTCATCCAGAAATCCGATATCGATAAATTGATAAAAAATAAAATTCCCAAAATTTCTGTTGTTATTCCAGATTCTCAAAGAATGATACCTGTTATTTTCAATACTCTTCGCGCCGATAAAACCACTAATAAACATGAAGCTGTTCAGGAGGTATATTCTGGGTTGCGTCCTGGGGATATCGTTGCAAAAGGCAAAGAAGACATCATTATGAAGGATTACTTTTTCGATGTCCATCGTTTCGACCTCGGCAGGGTCGGTAGATATAAATTGAATTCTAGACTTCAGCTCGATGAAAATATCGATGAGCGCACAGTATTACCCGAGGATTTTATAGCGATAGCGAAATATTTAATCGGTTTGCGGCACGGCAAAGGTTTTATCGATGATATCGACCATCTCGGAGTTCGTCGAGCTCGTGCTGTCGGTGAACTTCTCGAAAATCAAATAAGAATCGGACTTGCAAGAATGTCTCGAACTGTCCGTGAACGAATGCGAACAAAGGATGTCGAAAATCTATCTCCCGGTGAACTTATCAATGCAAGAACTGTAACCGCTGTTATAAATACTTTTTTCGGTTCATCTCAATTATCTCAATTTATGGACCAAACCAATCCTCTCGCCGAAATCACTCATAAAAGAAGACTTTCAGCACTCGGTCCCGGTGGACTTACCCGTGAACGTGCGGGTTTCGAGGTTCGAGATGTTCACTACACTCATTATGGTAGAATGTGTCCTATCGAGACTCCTGAAGGACAAAATATCGGACTTATCACATCGTTTTCTACTTATGCTCGATTGAATGAATTCGGTTTCCTTGAAACTCCATTTGCCGTTGTTAGGAATGGTAAAATAGCAAAGAAAGTGATTTATATAACAGCCGATGAAGAAGACCGTCATACAATAATTCAGGCTTCTACTCCTATCGATAAAAACGGGAAAATACTCGGGACAAGTGTTATGGCGAGACGGCGAGGTGATTTTATACCTGTTTCTCCTAAAGAAGTAGATTTGATAGATGTTTCACCAGCCCAACTTATAAGTGTATCTGCTGCCGTTATTCCATTTCTCGAACACGATGATGCTTCTCGTGCATTGATGGGCTCGAATATGCAGAGACAATCTGTTCCATTGTTATTCACCGATGCCCCTATTGTAGGGACAGGGATGGAATTTAAGACCGCTGTCGATTCGGGCGCTATTTTACTCGCAAAAAGAGATGGAGAGGTTACCCGAGTGGATTCAACCACTATCGAAATTGCACCGACAAAAAGCAAAAAATCTAAACTAATAGATGATAGGGATATTTATCATTTAACCAAATTTAGACGGTCGAATCAGAATACATCGATAAATCAGCGTCCACTTGTTAAATTGGGTGATACGGTTAAAGCAAATCAAGTAATCGCCGATGGACCATCGACTAAAAATGGTGATTTGGCACTTGGTAAAAATGTTCTCGTTGCATTTATGTCCTGGCATGGATACAATTAT
Organism: bacterium; assembly: GCA_021162205.1. Lineage (GTDB taxonomy): Bacteria > UBP14 > UBA6098 > B30-G16 > B30-G16 > JAGGZE01. The sequence continues at coordinate 16,820 of JAGGZE010000105.1, read as the reverse complement.
GAAGATGCAATCATAATATCGGAGCGATTCGTTCGTGATGATTTATTCACATCTCTCCATATAGAAAAATTCGATACACAGATTAGGGAAACCAAATTAGGTTCCGAGGAGCTTACCGACGAGATACCGAATGTTTCGGAGGAAAATGTAAAAGACCTCGATAATCGTGGAATCGTTCGTATTGGAGCGCATGTCCGTTCGGGTGATATTCTTTGTGGAAAAGTTACTCCTAAGGGCGAAAGTGAATTAACTCCCGAAATAAGACTTCTCAAAGCCATATTCGGTGAAAAGGCGGGCGATGTCAAGGATACTTCTCTTCGTGTTCCTCCCGGAATTCAAGGTGTAGTTATAAACAATGTTCTTCTTTCGAGACGAGGTTATAATCAAACTTTAAAAAGTAGAAAAGAGCGGATAAAAAGTCTCGAGCAAAAATATTCTGAAATAATTTCCAAAATAAAATCCCGTAAAGATAAACGAATAAAGGAACTTATAATCGGCAAACGAGCGAAGGACATTATTTCGGTGAAAACCGGTGAAGCGATAATTAAACCTGGGCAAAAAATTACGAAGAAAAAAATCGAAAAGTCGGACATCGATGATATTTCTCCGAATTCAATCTGGACAGATGATGCCTTGGTCAATCTACAAATTCAAAAAATATTGAAAGAAGCTTCCAATTTAATTCTCGAGAAGAATGATGAATTTAATAATGAAAAGCAAAAGTTCATTCGTGGCGATGAATTACCACCTGGAGTTATTCATCTTGCCAAAGTAGATGTTGCGATGAAGAAAAAGATTTCTATAGGCGACAAAATTGCGGGACGGCACGGGAATAAAGGTGTCGTATCTATTATTGTTCCCGAGGAGGATATGCCATATCTCGAAGATGGGACACCAGTCGATATTATTCTTAATCCACTCGGGGTCCCTTCGCGAATGAATATTGGACAGGTGCTTGAAACCCATCTTGGATGGGCATTGAAAAAGAAAAACCTTTACGGTGCAACACCTGTTTTCAATGGTGCTACTATCGAGAATATAAAAAAGGAAATGACAGATGTCGGGATTCCTTCATCGGGGAAGGTTAAGGTCTATGATGGCAGAACAGGTGAGTCTTTCGCTGAAAATATTACGGTTGGAATAATTTATATGATGAAACTTATTCATCTCGCCGATGACAAAATACATGCTCGTTCTATCGGTCCATATAGTCTTGTAACGCAGCAACCGTTGGGTGGAAAAGCTCAATTTGGCGGACAACGATTCGGTGAGATGGAGGTTTGGGCACTCGAGGCGTATGGCGCTTCGTATATGCTTCAGGAAGTTCTTACGGTCAAATCTGATGATATTCAAGGTAGAAGCAGAATGTATGAAGCTATTGTAAAGGGTGATAATCCGCCCGAACCTGGAACTCCCGAATCATTTAATGTTCTATTGCACGAACTTCAATCTTTATGCATCGATATTCAGCTTCTCGATGAAGATGAATTATAATCGATTTTTATATAAATTTGAAAGTAAATTCCCAATTATAAAAGTTTATCCAAGGGAAGTATAATATGGCAATGATAAAAATGGCATCGAGTAGTGATAAATCGAAAACGGATTTTGCAGCGATTCGAGTAATGCTGGCAAGCCCAGAAGTTATTCGTTCCTGGAGTTATGGTGAAGTTCTTAAACCCGAAACTATAAATTATAGAACTTTTAAACCTGAAAACGATGGTCTTTTCTGTCAGAGAATATTTGGACCAGTAAAGGATTTTGAATGTGCTTGTGGAAAATATAAAGGTTCGAGATTTAAAGGTGTTGTCTGTGATAGGTGTGGAGTTGAAATTACTCATTCTCGTGTTCGACGAGCGAGAATGGGACATATAGAACTTGCTGTGCCTGTTACTCATATTTGGTATGTTAGAACGAATCCATCGAGAATAGGGACTTTGCTAAATCTATCTTTTAGCCAACTCGACCAGATTATTTATTACGAGTCGCACATTGTTACCGACCCTGGTAATGTCGAGATAACAGGTTTGAAATATAAACAATTATTGACCGAATTAGAATATCGTGAATTAAAATCTAAGGGAATCCAATTCGAGGCGATGATGGGTGCGTCAGCATTGAAAAAACTTCTTCAGCAGCTTAAACTCGACGACCTTGCCGCAGAAATCCGCTCGATAATAAATGTCGAAAAATCTGAGCAGAAAAAGAAATTACTTTTGAAACGATTGACCGTAGTCGAGGCTTTCCGTAAATCGGGGAATAAACCCGAATGGATGGTTCTCGAAGTGGTTCCTGTTTTACCACCCGATTTGCGTCCATTGATACCACTCGAGGGCGGGCGATTTGCTACATCCGACCTCAACGATTTATATCGCAGACTTATTAATCGCAATAATAGATTGAAGAAACTATTAGAAATACAGGCACCCGAGGTTATTCTTCGAAATGAAAAAAGAATGCTGCAGGAATCTGTAGATGCGTTGATACAAAATGGAAAAGTAACAACCGCTGTTAGGGGACAGAATCGTCGTCCGCTTAAATCTCTATCGGATTTTCTCAAAGGGAAACATGGACGATTTCGTCAGAACCTTCTCGGTAAAAGAGTGGACTATTCGGGGCGTGCAGTTATCGTTGTCAATCCCGAACTTAAGATTTGGCAGTGTGGATTGCCAAAAACTATGGCACTCGAGCTGTTTAAGCCATTTATCATCAGGAAACTCGAAGAAAAGGGGATTACACAGACTATTCGGTCGGCGAAAAAATATGTCGAGCGTGGGAAAGCTGAAATCTGGGATTTGCTCGAAGAAATCATCAAAGACCATCCTGTCGCTCTTAACCGAGCTCCGACACTACATCGACTTTCTGTGCAAACTTTTTATCCTATTCTTGTCGAGGGTAAAGCTATTCAAATTCATCCACTCGTTTGCGGCGCTTTTAATGCCGACTTCGATGGAGACCAGATGGCTGTTCATGTTCCACTTTCTTATGAAGCTCAAGTCGAAGCTCATCTTCTTATGATTTCTGCAAATAATATACTTCTCCCCGCAAATGGACAACCTGTTGCAACACCGACGCAAGATATGGTTCTCGGCGCATACTATATGACGAAAGAAATTCCATCTGAAACAGACGAAGCGAAAATATTTTCATCATTCGATGAAGTTATTTTATCTTATGACCATAAAAAAATAGATCTTCATAGCAAAATTTTTGTTAGAATGCCTGCACAAAAATCTCATCTCGTAGTATATAAAGGTGTCAAGATTGAAAGGGGAAATCTTATTGCGCGAATTCCTCGCTGTCCCAGAAAGGTTTTTGAAAAAGGGAAACCCGATAAATTCATTCAAGAAATTAAGGATATTACTGCACCAGCATCTGGAGAGGTATCCATAAAAATTGGAACCGATATAAATGAATTTACTCAAGTAATAATCACAAATAATAAGGGTAAGAAATATTTTGTGAATATTCCTCATCCATTTGTAACCACAACTACTGGAAGAGTCATATTCAATCAAATTGTTCCCAAAAAGCTTGGATATGTAAATAGATTATTGAAAAAAGGCACGCTGAAAAATCTTATATCTAAAGCTTATGATGAAGTCGGTGTTAGAAGAACAGCGCAGTTTTTAGATGATTTGAAAAAGTTCGGTTTTGAATCTTCTACTAATGGTTCGATATCTATCGGTATCGATGACCTTATTGTTCCACCTGATAAACCGAAACTTATCGAAAAAGCTAAGAAAGAAATCAAAAAAATTACTGAAATGCACCAAAAAGGAATTATTACTGAAAAAGAGCGGTATAACAATGTAATCAACATTTGGACAAAAACACAGGAAGCGATTACAAAATCGTTATTCGATGTTTTAAGCAAGTTCAATTATGGGTTAAACCCTCTTTCGATGATGGTCGATTCTGGTGCGAGAGGAAGTCAGGACCAAATCCGTCAGCTTTCAGCATTGCGAGGTTTGATGTCTAAACCTCAAAAAAGGATGACTTCTCAGGCAATCATCGAGACACCGATTCTTTCGAGTTTCCGGGATGGTTTATCGGTGCAGGATTATTTTATTTCCAGCCATGGTCAGCGAAAAGGTCTTGCCGATACGGCATTGAAAACTGCAGATGCAGGATACCTTACGAGAAGATTAGTCGATGTAGCACAAGATGTCATTATTTCAGAGGAAGATTGTGGAACGATTCGAGGTGTTACGCGTTCTGCTCTTAAGGATGGTGAAAAAGTTATTATCCCTCTTCGAGATAGAATCGTTGGCAGGTATTCCGCTGAGGACATTTATGACCCTATCACTGGCGATACGATTCTCGAGGCAGATGAACTTATTACACATGAAATAGCGAGAATTGTCGAAGATAAAGGAATCGATACAATTAGAATTCGTTCTGTGCTAACTTGCGAATCTAAAGCCGGTGTTTGTGCAAAATGCTATGGAATGGATATTTCAACGCGGAAAATAGTTTCTATCGGCGAAGCTGTCGGTATTATCGCTGGTGAGAGTATCGGTGAACCAGGCACTCAGCTTACATTACGAACATTTCATATCGGTGGTATCGCAGCCGCTGGCACCGAACAATCTAAAGTCGATACAAAATATTCAGGTAATGTTATCTATGAACACTTAAAGGTTGTCATCGACCCTGATGATATTTGTAAGGGCATTGTTTTAAATAGAACGGGTTCTATTATTGTTGTCGATGAACAGCAAATACAGCACAGCTATGAAGTTCCATACGGTGCAAGACTTATGGTGGAGCATCATCAACGGGTGAACAAGGGAGATGTTTTATATGAATGGGACCCATATATTAATCCGATTCTTACTAATGTTTCTGGAAAAGTTGTTCTCGAAGATATTGTCGACGATATTACTGTCAAGGAAATGGTCGATGAAACATCTATGACTAAAGAACTCGTTGTAATCGATGTTAAAGATAAAAAGTTTAATCCTCGTATTCTTATTCAAGATGATAAAGGTAAAACTATCGCTACATATCATTTGCCTATGGAAGCTCATATTCTTGTTGAAAATAATAAAGAAATTAAAGCTGGGCAGCCTATCGCGAAATTGATGCGAGCTATGATGAAAACAAGAGACATAACGGGTGGTCTTCCAAGAGTAACGGAACTTTTTGAAACTCGTAAACCTAAAAATCCGGCTATTGTCGCTGAAGTCGATGGTATCATAGAATTTCACAAAGAGGAAACAGCTAAGGGATTTGCTGTTACTATCCACGGTGACCAAGGGGAAATAAGGGAATATATTATTCCTCGAGGACGACATATTCTTATTCAAAATGATGACCATGTTACATCGGGACAAAAGCTTTGTGATGGTCCAATTATTCCTCACGATGTTCTTCGTATTAAAGGTGACCAGGCGGTTATGGAATATTTATTGAATGAAGTTCAGCAGGTTTATTCCTTGCAATCGGTTACTATAAATGATAAACATATCGAGGTGATTGTCCGTCAGATGTTGCATAAAGTCGAAATTATCGATGGAATGGATACTCGTTTTCTTAGAAGCGAACAAATCGATAGGTCGATTGTTCTTGCAGAAAATATGCGTATTATGGCTCAAGGAGGGAAACCTGCAACATTCGAAACATTACTTCTCGGGATTACTCGCGCGAGTTTGACTACCGAAAGTTTCATATCGGCAGCATCGTTTCAGGAAACTGTGCGTGTGCTTACCGATTCTGTTGTGAATGGGAAAATCGATTATTTAAGAGGTCTTAAAGAAAATGTCATAATCGGAAGGTTGATTCCCGCAGGAAGTGGTTTCCGTAAATATTCTCGAATTCGTCCAGATATCGAACCGCTTTCTGAAGATGAAGAACAGGAATATATGAACGATAATTTCTTCATAGTTTCGCCAGAGGAAATCGAAGAAGCTCGAATGTCGCCAATTTAGCTTGACATTATTTTGAAAAAATATAAGATTCATTTTACAATGAAAGTGTTCGAGGAGGAAATATGCCGACAGTAAATCAACTTGTGCGAAATAAACGCAAAAAGGTGATAAAAAAATCGAAATCCCCTGCGCTGCAGAATTGTCCGCAGCGTCGTGGTGTTTGCATTCGTGTTTATACTATGACGCCTAAAAAACCGAATTCTGCTTTGCGTAAAATTGCGAGAGTCAGATTGACAAATAGTATGGAGGTTACAGCTTATATACCGGGTGAGGGACACAATTTGCAGGAGCATTCGATTGTTCTCGTTCGTGGTGGCAGAGTTAAGGATTTGCCGGGTGTCAAATATCATATTATTCGTGGCACTATGGATGCTACGGGTGTCGATGGAAGAAAACGAGCGCGGTCGAAGTATGGCACCAAAAGACCCAAAGCATAATCGTTATCGAGTGAAATCATTATTCGAGTAATTATTTTATTTTGAAATCTATTAGATTCCTGCAAAATATAAGAATTTTGTCATTCCGAGCAAAGTGAGATTTTTTTTCTCGTTTATTTGCAAGGTTTCTCGTAACTTCGTCCCGCCATTGTGGGATGACACCGTTTTGTCTATTTTGCAGAACTCATTTGAAATTTATATTATGGAGGATATGATGAAGCAAAAAATAATTTTACTCATACTTTCTATTTTCCTAATTTCGTTTATAGGATGTTCGATTAAGCACACTCCCGAGGATGAATATTCGAAATTAGCAAAGAAAGCATATCGTCAAGAGAGATTTAATGATGCCTGGGCATATTATAGATTGCTGATTGCATTTTATCCAGACAGTCCTAAAATGTCCCAGTATAAAGAACAATTGGGTGAAACACTTATTAAACTTGCGCAAAATTCAAATAAATCGCTTTCTAAAACATATCTCGATGAGATTAAATCTTTCGGTTCGGAAGCCGATACTTTAATTGCCTGGCTCGATTTTCAATCCGCATCGAAACTTACCAACAAAAAAGCAGCCGATTCGTTATTCAAATCGCTCGATTTCAGGGACTATTTGCTCGCCGCTCAATACGCTCTCGATAGAGCCAAATATAACGATGCATTGAAATCTTATGACAAAGCTCTCGAAATTTATCCATCGAATCCTATGGGCTATAAAGCTGCATTCTTGGCGGGTTTTATATGCTCGGAATATCTGAAAGATACTGTCCGCGCCCGTCCATATTATCAATTTGTTATAGATAAATATCCAAACTCCGACCTTTCCGACGATGCTCGATGGTCGATTAAGAATATGGGCAAATCTCCCGATGAACTTAATTTCGCGGGTGCAAGTGATACGACTAAAACGAAGTAATCGAAATATTCATTCGATTTTATAATCGAGCGGTCCCGATTTTTGTTGGGGCTGCTTTTTTCTTGCAATTTTCATAGAAATCGCATATTTTAATCGAATGATACCATTATCTATCGAATTACAAAATTTTCGCAGCTTCACTGATTCTGGTGAGATACCGCTTGATTTTGCCCCATTGTTCTGTATAGTCGGGAAAAATGGAGCGGGCAAATCATCCATTGTCGAGGGGATTTTATGGGCGCTTTTTGGGAAATCCCGCGAGAACTCGAGAAATGCAGTTCCTGTCCGCACTGGCACCGATTCCGTCCGTGTGAAATTCGATTTCGAGATTGAAAATCGAAAATATGAAATTATTCGTTCGAATGGCAAAAATGGACACAAAATATCCTTTATGCAACTCGACACGACTACGAATGAGTTCATTTCGGTTGTGCAGTCTCATAGAATTTCAGATATACAAAGTGCAATCGAGAATGTTATCGGTGCGAATTATCAGGGGCTTCGGCTTGCGACTGTGTTCGTGCAAAATGAATCGGCAATTTTTTCGACAATATCACCATCGGAACGGAGAAAGGTGCTTGCAAAATTACTCGGTATCGAACGATATGAGATTATTCGCAAAAAGGCGAGCAGACAAGCTCGAGACAATGGGGCTTCGATAGATTCGCTCGATTCGCAGATGAATTTAATTAAAAACCAACTCGCCGAGATTTCCGACCCGACCGCCGAACTTGAAAAAGTTCGAGCTGAAACGAATGAGCGAAAATCGAAATTAAAAATTCTGAACGATGATTTCAGGAAAGCACTAACAGCGAAAAATCGCATCGATTCGCTTGCACAGACTAAAAAAGTTCACGCTAAATCATTGCACTCGAAACAGATGGAATTAGAACGACTCGCTAATTCACATCATCGGCTCGATTTGCAAAAAAAATCGATGATGAGAATTGTCGATGATGAAGAGCAAATCGTTCGGCTTAAATCGGAATACGATGAACTGACGAGCAATATGCAAAAGCTTTCCCAAATAGCCGCTGAAAGAGCGCATTTGTTGGAAAAAATGAATTTCATCGAGCAAAAAATATCTGCTGAGAAAAGTGAACATAACGAGCAAATCAATAAATTGAAAGGGGAGATTTCGCAAATCGAGCTGGAAATCGAGCGTTCGCAGAAGAAAGTCGAGGATGCCGATATTGTTCGGAAGAAATTGGCGGAACTCGATGTCGAACGGCAAATATTCGAGGAGCTTTCGGCTAAAAAGCATCGGTTCGATGAATTGTCTAAAACTGTGGTTCGGGCAAAAGCGCAAATCGATGCGGAAAAGCGAAATATTCACGATAGAGTCGCTACACTCGATAGCCAAAAGGAAAAAATCGAGGACGAATTATCTCGAATAGCCGAGTTAGATGAGAAATTGAAAACTATCGAAAGCGAAATTAAAAAATGTGAGCAAAACCATAAGGAATACGAGGAAATTCGCAATGAAATTTCATCTGTCGATGTTAAAATCTCGAATCGAAACGAAAAGTTAAATAGCATAAAATCGGCACTCGATAAGCAAACCGAACAAATAAATTTCGTCGGAAAAAAGAAAATTTCAAACTGTCCGCTTTGCGGCTCTGAGCTGACGGGCGAACACAAAAATGAACTTATAGATAAGCTTTCATCGGAAATCGATAGTTCGAATGGGAAACTCGATAGAATAAAAAATGAATTGAAACGATTGCAGTTCGAGCGAGATATTCTTGAAAAACAAAGTAAAATATTAGCGAAAAAATCGGATTCTACTCGATTGCAAAATGAGTATCGGCATTTATCTGTGAAAATTACCAATCGTGATAATTTGCGCGAGAGATTTGATGAAATAAATGGCGAAATGCAGGGATTGAAAGAAAAATTGCGAGGTGGGACATTTGCGCCCAAATGGCGTTCTATCCTGAACAAGACCGATGAAAGGATAAAAAGTCTCGATTTTAGATGGGAAGCTTACGAGCAGGTAAAAAAAATGATGGAGCAATTATCGGTTTATGAAAAGCGCTGGGAAGTTATTAGTGAATATATCAATAAAATAAAGGTATTGCGTAAGAAATTGAACGAGTCTTATGAGAAATTAGATGAATTGCAAAATGTTTCTGTGTCTATCGAATTAAATGATAACTTATTGAGTATTAAGGAGAAGCTGAGTTCACTTAATTATGATTCTGATGAATATCGGAGAATTCAAAAAAGAATCGGAGAATTAGATGGTATTAGACAGAAATATTTTGAATTTATACGGGCAAAAGAAAAATTGCCGCAAATAACAGAGGATATTGAAAATTTAAATAAGCAAAGCGAGAGTATCCGGTGTGAAATCGATGAGATTAAAAATGAAATCGAAAAAATCGATAACGAGCTTATTTTAAAGGAAATATTAGAAGATAAAATAAACAAATTGCAATCGCAAATCGGCGAACTCGAAAATTCTTTGGCGGTTCTAAATGAAAGAGAATCCACATTGAAAGCCGACCTTAAAACATTTGGGAATCTCGATGCACAACATCGACAACTAAATGAGCAATTGAAAATACTGAAAAAGGAAGTTAGATTTTATCGCATAGTCGAAAAGATTCTTGGACCGATGGGTATTCAGGACTGGCTTTTGCAAGGTTATCTGAGGAATATCGAAACCGATGCCAATGAAACTCTGGCTTTGCTTTCCGATAATATTCTTAAAGTTAGACTCGTTCCCGAGAGCGATGAAAAACTTATTATTCATATTTCGGACGATTTGGGCGAGCGAGTATATGAATCATACAGCGGCGGCGAGGAATTCAGGATAGATTTTTCGTTAAGACTTGCATTGTCGAGACTTCTTGCAAATCGTGCAGGTTTCCCATTGCAGACATTGATTGTCGATGAGGGTTTCGGCTCGCAGGATGAAACTGGTTTGAGCAAACTTGTCGATACGCTTTACCAGGTGCAATCGCAGTTCGCAAGAATTATTGTGGTAACTCATTTAACGGCGCTTCAAAATGCTTTCCCCGCTCGGCTCGAGGTGAAAAAAGCCGATGGCAATTCCAGTGTGCGAATAGTTGCTTAAATAATTTTAAAAAGTGTTTGGATTTTAGACAGATATTTTATAAATATAGTATAATCGGAAGGTGATTATGTTAATTAAATGTCCAAAATGCGGTGCGAGCGACGATATAAATATTTCGCATATTCCACCGGGGAAAGCTTTGTTGAGATGTGAATCGTGTTTCAATTCTTTTGAAATAATTATCAAGGTATCCGATATACCATTGGCGGAGTGTGTGGAGCGAGGCGATGTTCTCGAGGTTACCTGTCCATATTGTCGCGAAAAATTTAACACATCACTCGATATCGCATCGAGGAATATTTTTTGGGAATGTCCGAGTTGTGAATCGATTCTTCGTGTGGCTGAAACGAATAAAGAAAACACTATCGATGAAAAAGTTCCTGAAATTGATAATGAAAAAAACTCTGTAGAAACACTTCAATTAGGCGAGATTTCATCCGATGGTCTCGAGGCGTTCGAGGAACAGCTCGGTGTCGACCTCGATAATGTTACAACCGAACCGATTGCTATCGAGTCCGATATTGCCGATGAATTTAATAAAGGGATGTTATCGCCGCTTATCGAAAAGGATAGATTTACTAGCCATTTCACTGTGAAAATCGGCGGTGCTGAAATGGGCCCAATTTCATATAATGTGCTCGAAAACTGGGTTCGTTCGGGTATGCTGCCCCGTGATGCTCTTGTTTCCAAGGTTGATGAAAATAAATTTCATCGTGCTGAACAAATGCCCGAACTTTTAAAAATTTACGATGGTGAAAATGTCGAGCATGGCAAAGGAATCAGGGATTTGCTGAAAGAGGAATCGACGGGAACAGCGATTTTGCACGGTATCAATTGCGGATTGCTCGGTGGACTTATCGGTGGAGTTATCGCATCGCCTGTTGTCTTGCTCGATTTTTGGACACCTACGCCATTGTTCTCGCCAGTGTTGTCCGCACTCATCTTGGTTATTGGAACATCGATTATCGGTGCTGGAATGGCGGGAATAACATCTGTGCTGGGATTATGGATTATAAATTATTCTTGGATAACTCTCGTCCAAATTATTATATCTTCCATATTCGCGATAGCAATTTTCGCAGCTAATATGATTATGACTCATTATTTATGGCGTGATTCTGTTATATCAGCACTTGGAGTTTTTTCACTCGCATTCATTATCGGATATTTTACCATTCTATTTCATCATAAATTATATGAAAAAGAAGTTTAAATATTCGGTGGTAGAATGACATTTCCCGGCGGACAATACATCGAAATGCACTCGCCACTGCATTCTCTCGACCCGCGAACGAAATTATTTCTACTATTTCTATTCGCAATATTTATAATCTCGGCCGGAAACTACTGGAATAATTCGATTGGACTAATTATCCTTGTGATTGCAACGGTTTTTTCACGAGTGGGTTTTAAAAAAATCTTCAAGCTATTGTGGATGTTCAGATTATTCGTCGTTATAACATTTTTAATTCACCAACTTTTCACTCCCGATGCGAGCGAATATCACTGGTGGATATTTAACATAAGCTGGACAGGTTTTTCAAATGGGATTTTATATTCGGTTCGGATAATTTTACTGATGTGGGCGGCGTGGCTTTTCGGATGGGTAACTTCACCTGTGGCACTCGGCGATAGTCTCGAAAATTTGTTTAAATTCCTGAAATATTTAAAAATTCCGCCTCGTGATGTTTCGATGGTTGTTATTTTAGCGATGCGATTTATTCCGACGATAATCGACGATGCAACGAAAATTCATTGGGCGCAGAAAGCTCGAGGAGGTGCCATAGACGGTTCCATATTGAAGAAGGTAAGGCGTATAGTGCCGATGGTGATTCCATTATTTGTGGTGGCTTTTCGTAGGGCAGATAAATTGGCGATAGCGCTCCAGATACGAGGTTATGACCCATACGCAAAACGCACGAGACTCGATTCACTCAAATTCGCAATGAACGATTACTTATTATCATTTGGGGCATCACTACTTATGGTATTTTATATAATGTATATTATCAAATAATTATTATAACTTATAAATAATAAGTAAGATTATCAATCCGTAATTATTTTTCTTGCCATAATCAAATAAGTCGTGTGAGCTACCATTCTGTCATTTGGGCGAAGTCTTGCAGGAACGGGCTTGTAAAATCGAAGCAATGTCTCCGCAACATTGATATCGATAAATTTATTGCCATTCGTGAGGAATTGAAGCAGCATAGAAACCTGATTGGTCGTTGGCAATACAAATGCGACAGGCGCTCCACCAGCCAATGCCGACCAAATAATATCGATATGCTCCCACGGCTCACGGAAATCGATGAACATTGCATCGTATGGCGCATAGTCGATGCCATCGGCAAGTTCGCGATTAAACATTTCGACATTATTTGCGAAACCAAGTTTTTCGATATTCGATTTGGCAAGCTCGAAAAAAAACTCGTCGCGCTCATAAGTAATAACGACACCATCGGGAGCGACTGCATTCGCCATAATAGATGTCATCACACCAGAACCGGTGCCGCATTCGAAAACTTTCATTCCATCACGAAGTCCGAGCCACAGTGCGATATATCCCGAATCTTTCGGATAGATAATTTGCGTCCGCCGTTTGATACCACGCATTATCCTATCGTAAAATGTCGGGCGGACAGCAGCATAAGACCGTCCAAGATGACTCTCGATAACAGTGCCGAAAGCCCTACCGACAAGTTCTGTCAAATCGATTTCCCCACGCTTGGTAGAGAATTTTCCCCGCTCGATTGGAACAAGATATCGTTTCGAGTTATCCAGAACATCGATTATCAAAATTAGCGAATTTTCGGTTATTTTATCGTCCATAATTCATTGCAATGCCAGCGTTATCAAAGTTTCCAAACCTTTTTTAGAAAAGTTTGAATATTTTCTAACGAACCTTGTTCGTTAGAAATACTAAAGTTTTCTTGAAGGGGTTCGGGGGAACTTCCTTTCCAAAAGAAGTTCCCCCGAAAAAAATCCTCTTAATTCTTTACACTCATTTCCTTAAATCCTTGTCAATCCGTAATTATTTTTTCGGCAGAATCTCTCTGATTGCTTTCAGCGCACAGAATTCGCCGCACATTGTGCAGACATCTTCATCGGAGGGCTGACTTGCATCGCGGATTTTTTTCGCACGCTTGGAATCGATTGCCAGTTCGATTTGTTTTTTCCAGTCGAGGTCGAAGCGAGCTTTCGACATCGCATTATCCCAATCGATTGCACCGGGAATTCCGCGAGCGACATCCGCAGCGTGAGCCGCAATTTTGGTTACAATCACGCCTTCATACACGGCATCGACATCGGGAAGCGAAAGATGCTCGGTTCGGGTAACATAGCATAAAAAATCCGCACCGAAATATGCCGCCCATGCTCCGCCGATTGCCGATGTGATATGGTCGTATCCGGGAGCGATATCCGTAACCACAGGACCGAGAACATAGAATGGTGCATTGTGGCAGAGCGATTTCTGGATTTTCATATTAGTTTCGACCTGATTCAATGGCACATGTCCGGGTCCCTCGACCATAGATTGCACACCGGCTTCACGCGCCCTATCGACAAGTTCGCCGAGCACAATCAATTCCTCGATTTGCGGTTTATCGGTAGCATCTTGAATTGCACCGGGACGCATTCCATCGCCAAGCGAAAGTGTTATATCGTATTTTTTCGCAATTTCGAGAAGTCGGTCGTAGTATTCATATAGCGGATTTTCCTTCTCGTTGAACAGTATCCATTGCACGAGAAACGAACCGCCGCGGCTGACAACATTCATCAACCTTTTAGCTGATAGAAGCAGTTCGACAGCTTTTGCCGTGATGCCCGCGTGAACTGTCATAAAATCGACACCCTGTTTCGCCTGTCCCTCGATTGTTTTGAAAATATCGTCGGGCTTCATTTTAACCACAGGGATTCCAGACCGACGCAAATTAACGGTGGTTTCATAAATCGGAACAGTTCCAAGCGGGATAGGGCTCGCATCGATAATCGACTGCCGAATATCGAACAGGTTGCCGCCAGTGGATAAATCCATCACAACATCGGCTTTCGCACTAACAGCTGCATCGAGTTTAGCCAATTCGAGAGCGCTATCGTTGACATCCTTGGATGTGCCGATATTCGCATTGACCTTGATTGAAAGTCCGCCGCCGATACCGACCGAGCGTATTTCCCGCGGACGAACACTATTTTTAGTTATGACAATCGAGCCATCGGCGACACCATCGATGATTTTTCCAAGTGAAACTCGCTCATATTCGGCAACTTCTTTGAATTCATCCAACACATCGCCAGCACGAGCGTGTTTCATCAATGTTCTTCGAACCATTTTTTCCTCCAATTATTATATTTCATTCAAGATATAGTTATTCACCAAAGATGCAATAGATAATTGCTAAAATAAATTCTCGTTTTTGTCTTGCCAATTATTTTTTGATATTATATTATGAACGAAAAGAATTTAATCTCTTTCCCGACTGGTCGGGATGTCCCATTTAATAAGGGAGAAAACGAGGGGAAGGAGCAGGGGGTTGATAATTTATTTTGATAACGCAGGTGCAACAGGGAATTTCACTTTGGTGAAAGGAAAGTTGCACAAAGAAGACACCCGAACGGGTGCGAATGGGTGGGGATTTCCCTCATCCTAAATCCTTCTCCCAGTGAATGGGAGAAGGACTTTAAGGAAATGCTCAGCATCTGTTCCTTCTCCCACGGTGTCCCGACTTGTCGGGACGGATGGGGGAACCTGCGGTTCTTCTTGAGCCCTTCGGCTCTTCTTAGGGGCGAATTTTCTTGCTGATGGAATCAGCAATTCATTGTCGCCCAGAAGTTTCAAAAGTTATTTTGAATTAGCTGATTTCACGGAAACTCCCTGAAACCTTGCTGACACTCGGTTTCTGTCCCCCTTATTAAGGGGGACAAACGAATGAGCGCAGCGAAATGAGTAGGGGGTTGAAATATTATTTTAATTGAGCGGGTGCAACAGGGAATTTCACTCTGGTGAAAGGAAAGTTGCACAAAGAAGACACCCGAAGGGGTGTTATTTTGGTCGGAGCAGCGGGAAAATTATGATGTCTCGTATCGAATAACTGTCGGTTAAAATCATAGCCATTCTATCGATACCTATTCCGAGTCCGCCTGCGGGAGGCATTCCGTGTTCCAATGCGGTGATGAATTCTTCGTCGAGAACCTGTGCCTCGGGGTCGCCTTTTGCACGATAATCCATTTGCTGTTCGAACCTCTGCCGCTGGTCGATTGGGTCGTTGAGTTCGGTGAATGCGTTTGCGATTTCCATTCCATACCAGAAAAGTTCGAATCTTTCGACAGTGTTCTTTTCATCGTGCTTTTTCTTGGCGAGTGGTGATAACTCGATTGGATAATCTGTTATGAAAGTAGGAGTTATAAGATTACTCTCGACCATTTCCTTAAATATTTCATCTATCAATGTATGTTTCGGAGCATTGTTATCGAATTCTATTTTCTGCGATTTCAAATATTTTAACAATTCATCTCGTGTAGCATCGGAAAAATCTTCGCCAGTCCATCGAGCGATTGCCTCCCAGAAATGAATTCGCTCGAATGGGTGAGACAAATCCGTTGCAACACTTTGATAAGAGCATTGAAGCGAACCTGTAACCTGTTCGGTGATGTGTTTCAACAATTTCTCGGTGAGTTCCATCATATTGTTATAATTCGCATACGCCTGATAGACCTCGACCGCAGTGAATTCGGGATTGTGCATCCTATCGATACCCTCGTTGCGGAAATTCTTGCCGATTTCATAAACCTTGTCCAACCCACCGATAATGAGCCGTTTGAGATAAAGTTCGGTTGCGATACGGAGAAACAATTTCATCTCGAGTGCATTGTGAAAAGTGCTGAACGGTCTCGCATTTGCACCGCCATATAGCGGTTGAAGAATCGGTGTTTCGACCTCGAGAAAACTGTGCGAATCGAGGAAATCTCGCATCGCAGAAATCATTTTCGCCCGTTTCACAAATTTTTCTTTAACCGCAGGGTTCATCAACATATCGAGGTATCGGTATCGAAGTTTCGTGTCCTCATCTGCAAGCCCATGCCATTTTTCGGGCAGCGGTCGAACGGATTTCGCCAAAAGAGTGTAATCATCGACATTGACAGTTTCCTCGCCTGTATGAGTGCGAAAAAGTGTTCCTGAAACATTTATGAAATCGCCGATATCGAACATTTTCTTGAAAAATATATATTTTTTTTCACCGAGAACATCGTAGCGAAAATATAGTTGAATTTTATCCGTGCTATCCTGAATATTGATAAAAGCACTTTTACCGTGAACCCGTTTCGACATAATTCTCCCTGCAATCCGAACCGTATCGCCTCTGCCGAGAAGCAATTCGAAACTTCTGCGAAGTTCACTTATCGGAAAATCGACCTCGACATCCGACGGATATGGGTCGATTCCATCC
>JAGGZE010000050.1 GCA_021162205.1 bacterium | reverse complement strand
TTGAATATGATTGAATAATTCGATTACAATTTTGCTTATTATTTATAATCTATTATAATCTATTTGAAAAGAAATTTTTAATTTAATTTATCATTTATGAAATTAAATATAGAACAGGACAAAATATCCAATCCACATTTTGATGTGATAGCATGTGCAGGGGCAGGAACAGGTAAAACTACAGTTTTAGCTAAAAGGTTTTTGCGATATGTCGATGAAACAAATGCGGGGAATCTTTTGAAACTCGTGAAAAAATGCTGTGCGATAACATTTACAGATAAAGCCGCAAACCAGATGCGCGAACGGATTTTCGAATATGCTTTCCAGGAATTTCGCAAGGCAGGGAATAAACACTGGTTCGATATATACAGGTCGCTCGAGTTTGCACAGATTTCGACTATTCATTCTTTCTGCCGTTCGCTTATAGCACAGGACCCACTCGAAGCTAAAATCGAGCCGAATTTTAATATCGAACCGCAAGAAATTCCCGCCGAGGAATATACCGAAGAATTTTTATCCTACTTGCTCGATAATACCCCGCGAATAGATGAGAAAATTCTTTGGATGATTAAAAAACTCGGGCGAAAAAATATAAAAATATCTTTGACAGAAATGTTTAAGAGACGACAATATCTCGGCAATGCGGTATCGAAACTTGCGAAAGCCGCTCCCGATGATATTCAAAAGGAATACCTGAATTTTATAAATGAACAAATTAAAAAATTTACCAACCCGATTATCGAGCGGTTGAATGATTTTCTGAAATCGCCTACTCGAGAATCTATAAATAATGATTTACTCGCAAAAATTCAAAATATCGTTCAAAAATTCGATATAGATGAAAAAATCATATATGAAATCGGTGCAGCATTGAAAGGCAAAACCATATCCAAAGCTCCACATCTTGTTGCGATTCGTGAGATGATAAAAGATTTTCAAAAAAATTATAATCCAGATTTGGACTATAATGAACTCGATGAAATCGCACATCTTTCTGTCGAACTAGCGAAACTCTATATCGAATTTGAAAAATATATCTGGATGGGCTATGACCGGGAATCAACAATCGATTTCAATGAAATGCTGATAAAGGCATCGAATTTAATAGAGAAATTACCCGATGAACTGGCTCGTAAAATCTATCCCCAAAATTTGCTTGTGGATGAATTTCAGGACACATCGCCGATTCAGTGGGAGATTATTCGAAAACTGGCAGATTTTGCCGATAGTGTGATGTTTGTGGGCGATGAAAAGCAATCTATTTTTCGTTTTCGCGGTGCAGATGTTTCGGTCATCAGAAAGGGAGAAAAGTATATAAATTCACGCAGCGATGATAAAAAATCGAGCGAACCATTTCCATTGAATATAAATTATAGAACATCGAAAAGATTGCTCGAAAATCTCGATAGAATATTTTTGAATTCATTTCCCGCCGAGACGATATTCGATTTCGAAGCTCGATTTCAGGGACTCGAGCCCGCTCCTTGTTCCGATTCCGATGGTATTTTATGGCTTATAAATCCCGATATTTCCGACGAACATGGAAAAACACCCGAATTTCAGGAACATATTATCGGCGATATAATTAAAACAGGAATAGACAAAGGTATTCCAGACAGCATCGGTCGGAATTTCAGCGATTATTTAGTGCTTGCGACATCGAGAGAAAAAGTTTTCGATATAATAAAGTATCTTCGGAAACTTGGGATACCTGCGATACCATTGGTGAATTCGGATTTTTATTCGACATCAGAAATAGAATTACTGCAATTTTTTGTGGATTTTCTTGCCGATACACGCAGAAATAGCGCATTGTTTTCGTTGATGACACATTCGATTTTCGATGTGAATATCGAACTTATCGCAGAATGTCTTGGAACCGAAACAGATATTTTTCTATGGGATAGATTGAAAATATTTTACGAGCAGCATAAAAATCAATCAGATGAAGCAAATGAAAATAAATTGGTGCGGGCTTATGAAAAATTGTCCACTTTTATCACTGAATTGGAGAAAAAAACAATCGGTGCGATTTTGGATAAATTTCTCGCCGAACCCGATGTGCTTGCGAAATTGATTTCCGAGAGTCCCGATGTGCAATGGGCGAATATTCAAAAATATTTATACCACATATACGAATTGTGTGCCGATGGATTGAATATAACTGAAATATCTGAGATATTGCTCGCTGAAAAAGATGCGAATAAAACAGGTTTTGCAAGTCCAACCGAAACGGTTAATGTCGTTCGAGTAAGCACGATTCATTCGGCAAAAGGACTCGAAGCTAATACCGTCATCGTTTGTGACAGAGCGAGGCGTGGGAATGATTGGAGCCGACAGGTTAACTTTTATACCGAGCCCGAAATCCCATATATGTTCGTTCCTAAAATCCCTAATTCCAATAATAAATTATTTTGGTTGATAAAAAAAATAACATCGTTAAAAAATGAAGCGGAATCCGAAAGATTATTCTATGTCGCATTCACACGGGCTCGTGAACATTTGTTTATCGTGCCTGTTCACAATGGTGGAGATAAGAATAGTTTTTTCTCGAAAACTTTATCGGCATTGGACGGGAAATACGATAAAAAAAATATGGAGATATACTGGAATGAAAATTCACCGGATGGTGTTAAAATTCTAAATGCAAGTCGAATATGGTATCCTCAGCAGGCAGAAAAAATGACGGAATATTCCATCGACACTATCAAAAAATATGCCGATATTAAAATTATTGCGAATCGTCTCACGATTTCCGCAACCGATGCTGCAGAATTTTTCACCTGCCCGCAGTATTTTAAATTGAAATCCGATGGTTTAATGGGTGAGTATTCCCAATCGGAGTATAAAAAATTTTCGCCTATCGAATTTGGGAACATTGTTCATAAAATTTTATCTTATCTGCCATTTACGAATGTAAATATTAAGGAATTGATAGCAACTACCTGTAATGATAGTAAGATGCAAGAAATACTTAATAATATAGTTGATAATATTGATAAAACCGATATTATAACAGAGAGTTATGTCGACATTATAACCGAAGTTCCATTGTGGCTTTCGATGAATGGCATTATAATCAAAGGATATGCCGATGCTATCGCTCGAAATATTGTCTGGGATTATAAAACAGGTAAACGCAATCCATTTAAGGAAATCGAATATTTTTATCAATTGAATATTTATCGTCTAACAATTGCGAAATCTCGCGGTATCGACCCTGAAAATATTGAAGCGAAAATAATATGGATTTCTCGCGATTGTATAGATGTTCAGAATGTCGAATGGGATGACAAAATACTCGAGAAAATCGAAATATTGAAAAATAATTTTACCGATATTGAAAAATCTGCGTCGGTTACTATAAATAAAGAGTATTGCAATTTCTGTCCGATGAAAAAATATTGCGATGTTTAATTTTAAATTTATTAAAATTTATATTTGCCAAAATCTTGCAAAATTGTTTAATTGAGTTTAACCTAATTTAAATAACATCTTAATTGCAGAAAGGGATGGGTTTTATGGATGATGAAATGGATATTAATTCTTCCGTAATCAAACTCGATAGTCTCCCGAACAAATTGATGACTGTTTCGAATATTCTGACATTGACGAGGATATTTCTACTACCTTTTTTAATTTGGACACTCGATATTCGGAAAGAATTTGGATATACCCCCGCAATTATCATCGGTTCGATTATGATTCTTACAGATATTTTCGATGGCATTATAGCTCGCCGTTATAATCAATACTCTCGTCTCGGCGTGATATTAGACCCTGTTTTCGATAAACTCGTTATTATGACATTGACAATTTATTTCGCTGCAAAAGGTGAAATACCGACTTGGATAGCGGTAATTGTGGTTGCAAGAGATATAACATTGCTTGCATTCGGTGCAGTTATGGTAAAACGAGGATTAGCGCCTAAACCGATTATATGGGGCAGATTATACCCATTGCTTTGGGGAATCGCATTTTTGTTGTTATTTGTCGGTCTATATTCATTCGCCTGGTCATTGATGATTGTCGCGATAATTCTTGGAATTTTTTCCGCAGGCGCCTATTATAATAATTATAGAAAAATGATGGAGACAAAAAAATGAGACAATTCGCCGTTATTGGCTTGGGTAGATTCGGCACAAAAGTAGCGCTTACGCTATCAGAACTCGGTATGCCTGTGATTGCAATCGATAATAATCCTCGTCGTATCGAACTTATCGCAGATAAAGTTGCATTCGCTCTCAAAGCCGATGCCACCGATAAAAAAGCGCTCGGCATGGCAGGTGTCAGTTCCGCCGATGTCGCTGTGGTCTCACTCGGCGAACAGTTGGAGGCATCGGTGCTTGTAACAATTATTCTTCGCGAAATCGGTGTCGAGCAAATCATTGTCAAAGGCACAAGTCCCGAGCACGGCAAAATTTTAGAACTTGTCGGAGCTACACAGGTTGTTTTCCCCGAGGAGGATATCGCTCGACGAGTCGCTCAAAAAATTATCGCTCCGAATATCGTGGACCATATTCCACTTCTGCCAGGATACAGTATAATCGAATTTATCGCTCCCGAACAGTTTTTGGGAAAAACTTTACTCGATTTGAATATGCGAAGAAATTTCGGTGTCGAGGTGCTTGTCATAAAAAGAGGGGAAATTACAAAAGTTATCCCATCCGCTATGGATAAAATTCAGGAGAACGATACTCTTGTGATTCTCGGGAAAGATGAGGATGTGCAAAAGGTTAGAAGTATCGAATAAACATTCCCTTATATACTAATAAGTAGTATCTATGAATATTATGCCATAACTGCTTCGAGAATAGCCGCATGAACTTTATTTTTGTCGGCTGCAATCATCACAGTTGCCTCGGATGGACAAGCGACAGCACAGGCGCCACATCCCATACATTGCTCCGAAATAACCGCGACTTTACGGGTTTCAGTATCGAAAATTCTGGCATCGTATGCGCAGGCATCGACACAGTATCGGCATCCAATACAAGACCTTTCGCGAACATAAGCTATTTGATTTCTTGCGGGAAGATTATTAGAAAGCAAATACCTTACAGCTCGACCTGCACCAGCCAATGCATCCTGAATTGCCTCGTCGGCGCTCATCGGCATTCTGCCAGAACCGATAACGAAAATTCCTGCATCCCGAGTTTCCTGTGGAGAAAATTTCGAATCGAGACCATTCCAGAAACCATCGGTTGCGATAATCCGCTCGGCGATTGCATCGTCACCGTTTGGGTCGATACCTGTTTGAAGCACAACATAATCGGGATGAATTAAAATTTCCGAATCGAGCAATGGGTCATAAGCTTTTATAGTTATTTGTTCGCCATTTGTTTCGACAACAGGTTCGTTTTCAGTTAGATAGCGAATGAATATCACACCTCTTTTGCGTGCCTCGGCATATTCCAATTCATGATGTCCATAGGTCATTATATCGCGATTGAGAACCCAAATCTTTGCATCGGGATTTTTATCTTCGATTTTCAACGAAAGTTCTATTGTCTTATTGCAGCAAATCCTGTTGCACCAAGGTCGTTTCTCATTTCGCGAATCTGCACATTGAATGAACACGATATTCGATAGCGTCTCATTCGGCAGAATTTCGTTCTCGAAATCATTCCACAGCATAATTTTCGGGGATTTGCCATATGCGAATTTATCGGTTTCGTGAGCGGATGCACCCGTAGCAACGATTACAGAACCTGCATCGAGCGAGAAATAATCGCCATTTTTATCCGACACTACAATCTTATATGCACCGACTCCACCATCGAGCGATTTTATTGTTGTCCCTGTTAAAATTTCGACATTTTTTCTCTTTTCGATTTTCGCAATCAAATCGTCTATATATTTGCCTGTTGTTGTGTTTCCAAGCGAACCCGAATGTTTGAAATTCACTCCGCCGATGTTTTCGTTTTTTTCGATAATTGTAACATCGATACCAGTCGAACCGAGAAATTCAGCAGCTGTAAGTCCTGCAAGTCCTGCACCTATAACGACCGCTCGTTTTGCAGGCGATTTCGTAAGTGGGGGTTTATATAAAAAGTCCAGCGGACGACCGTGTCCTGCAAAAGCAATTTCCATCGACATAGTTCGTCTGACATAATCGAGTCGCTCATCGTCGGATATTGTCCATACGGCATTGCGGACATCGACTACACGCAAATTCGGTGGATTATCGATTTTTTCGGCTAATGTTTTGGCATATCTCGCATTATATGCATTCGATTGGCAGGCGCCGATAACGATTGTCTTAAATCCTTTGTCGGCGGCAAAATTCTGCAATCGGTTCAATCCATCCTGTGTGCAAAGTGTATCGATTTGAATAATTTCAGCGACATCCTTTTTCGTCTCGAAATATTCGGTTAATTTGTCCCAATCGACATTATCGGAAATAGTCCCCGCGCATTTGCAAAGCACGATACCGATTTTACCATCGTCGGGTGGATTACCGTAAATAGTCTGCGATTCTTGCTTACCATCGATACCGAGTCTCGCAATAATCTCCGCCGATGCCGCCGATGCCTGCGTAATCGATTCTGCAATATCCTTCGGCGATTCGAATGAACCCGCTACAAAAACATCTTTAGAACTTGTTTCAAGCGATTTTAAATCGGGTAATTTTGCGAAACCCCATTTATCCGTCTCGATATCAGCGGACTCGGCAAGTTTCCGCACAGATTCGGTTACAACCTGTCCGACCGATAGCACGACCATATCGAAATCTTCGCGAATACGCGTGCCTTTTATATTTTCATATACGAGTTCCAGTTCACCGGTGGCATCGTTCTTATAAACCTTTGGCACTCGACAGCGAATGAATTCGATACCCTTGTCCTGCGTGTCGAGTTCATAGCGATAGTAATCCTTGCCGAATGCGCGAACATCCATAAAAAATATTTTCACATCGGCATCGAGCAGAATTTTTTTGATATGACGGGATTCTTTCATCGAATACATACAGCAAGCCGATGAGCAATATGGGTGTTCCTCGTTTCTCGAACCGACGCACTGAATGAATGCGATTTTCTGCGGGATTTTACTATCGGATGGTCGGTGAAGTTCGCCAGAATTCGGTCCAGCAGTCGAATACATCCGCTCGAGGTCGATGGATGTTACGACATCGGGGAAAATTCCATATCCATATTCGGTCATCTCTGTGGGAACAAATTCCTCGAAACCCGGTGTCAAAAGCACAGCATCGAATTCCAAACGAATTTTTTCATCCTCGCCGATATGAATAGCATCGGTAGGGCAGACCTCGACACATTTTCCGCAGCGAGTGCACGAGTTTTCATCTATCGAATACAGCGATGGTATAGCATTGGGCGATGCGAGGTCGATTGCCTTGCGCTTAATTATTCCCGCATTGAATTCATCGGCGATTTCGATAGGGCAGACATCGGTGCATTTCCCGCAGCCGATACACAAGTTCTCATCGACACGAAGTCCTTTTCGCATTATCGTGACGAGTTTAGATTTTTTACCACCCTCGATTTTCTCGATACTAGCATCCCTCAAAACCTCTACACCGGGGAATACGAAATCTTTGCGAAGGCAAAATTCCGCATAGGGGAAACCATTAACTCTCGGCTGCATTCTACAAATTCCGCAGGCATCGGTAGGGAACTGTTCATCGAGTTGCATAACAGTTCCGCCCGTGTAGGTTCTGGGTTCGAGCAATGTTACTTCGATACCGACCGACGCTAAATCGTAAGCGGCACGCATCCCAGCAACACCCGAACCGACCACTAAAACTTTCCTATTCTCTTTGTTCTTTTTACGAGCCATTTCGCCTCCAAAATTATTTTATTTTATAATTTCCTAAAATTTTCGGGGACAACCCTTCTTAAAAGAAGGGCTTTTCCCCGAACCTCTTTCCTAAGAACTTTTACTTTTTCTAACGACCAAAGGTCGTTAGAAATACAAAAATTTTCTGGAAAAGGGTTTGGGAGAAACCTCTTTTGAAAAAGAGGTTTCTCCCAATAAATCCTCTATTTCGCTTTCTTAATAATAATCTCGCCACTTGCGATAGTCCCAGAGTTCTCAAATAGCGTGATATGCACCGCCGAAAAATGTTTGTCCTCGCCAGTCGATGGGTCGATAGGTCGCCAGCCGACTTTTTTACCGAGCCAAACCTCTGTCCAGTAATGCTGAACCCAGATTTGTCCAAAATAATATACTCCACCGACAACTTTTGCGGGAATATGTTTCGACCGAAGCACCGATGCCAAAAGTCTCGCTCTCGCAAGCGGATTACCGAGATGAATTTTCGCTGCGATAATTGCGTTGTTCTGGTCGTTTTGCTTGATATTATCCGAGACCCAGCGGTTCGCCCTATATGTGTATTCCCAAGCGGTTTTGCAATCGAAAATTTTTGCGAGTTTGAGAATCGCATCGTCATCGACAGAAATATCCGCTGTCGGTTCGATATACTGCTGCAATTCATCGGGAATTTCATCCATCTCATCGAGCTTCGCGGATTTTTTGCCATTATATAAATCGACATTTATCGAGAATTTGCCGGCGAGCGTATCGTTCGTATATTTGCCATCGAATTTCTGCCAGGGGCGTTTGGTAAACGGTTTCGCCGACATCACGATTTTGAATGAACCCGACATCTTTTTGATTCGCAATGGATTTTCGATGAATTCCGCACAATTCTCGCAATTTATATCCGTCTCGGGTTTCTCGATTTTTATCTCCATCGCCGCAGATGTCAAGTTCGATGTATCGGGGCATTCCTGCGAATAATCCAGCACGAGTCCTTCGTTTTTGCATTCGATTTTCAATATCTGTCCCGTAAGCGAATCTACCCACGCTGTTTGCATAATGCCATCGCCCGAAATGTCGGTTTTGAATGCTGTTCGACTGAATACTTTTTCGGTATGCCCGATAGCCACCTGAACCATCGCCGATTTCTGCATCTGTGGAATCAAAATATCGAATGTCTGAACATTACCCGATTGCAATTTCACCTGCTTCACAAGCGGAACGAGATGAGCGAAAATATTCATATCGAAAAGGTAGAGTGGAGTATCCGATTTCAAACTTGTATTCACAGGTTTTTGAGGAATTTTATCATCGGGTTTCGATTCGGCTCGTTTCATCGACGGCTTCTCGATTTTCGATGCAGCGGATTTCTCAGCCGATTTGTCATTCGCATCTTCATCCCGACCTTCCGATATCGGCGGTTTCGATTTTTTCGGCAAGATTTTTGAACTAATATCGATATTACCGTCTTTCCATTCGCAGAAAATTTCGATGGAATCGTTTATATTAAGTGTATATCGCTGAAATCTCATCGGGAAATCGAGCGATGAAGTGAATCTGAATCGAAGCAGCGATTGCATCCCGCCGGCTTTGGCATTTAAAATTGTCCAGCCATCGAATCGATAAATCGTATCCGATTTCGCAAGCGAATATCCCGTTGCACCTACAATTTTCCCGGCGGATGAAATCGTCCAGTAGCCCTGTTCAGCAACCATTGTTTCGGGATTTTGAGCCGATACAATCGAGCAAAGCAAAATTGTTCCGAATAATATTATATTTTTCATTTTCATCGATGAATTTTATTTTGAACAGGCGACTTAAATCGTCTGTTAGTGTCGGCGCTCTATCCCTCGACCGAAGTCGTGGGCTTATGGCGTAACCTTTCCTCTCGCATCTGTCCCGATTAGTCGGGACACTTTTTCCCTCGACATTCTTGTTTCGTTCTATTCTCTATTCCGAATCGTCAAGGGACTATGTCTAATGCTCTTTTGTCTGTCTTTTTCATTCCGAGGGATAGCTCGTTCAGTCCGAGGGATGAACCGTTCATCCCCGGGTCTCAACTGTTCATCCCTGAGGATATTTCCTTCATCCCCTGGACTATCCCGCATATTCTTCGGTCTATTCATTTCATTCGTTCATCCCTCCGCATTAGTTTTTGAACCGGTGATACCTATGATGAAATGATTACCCATGATAAAAGAGCGCGCATCGGTTATCATCCCGCCCAGGCGGGATTCAATTCCCGATCTACGGTGCGGTATTCAGAAACATTCCCATCACTAATTCGGATACTTTTTCAAAAAGCCGTTCGACTATCAGAATAATATGCCCTCGTCGTTCTTTGTCAATTGCCTTTTTCTCACTTCGGGTGGAATGTAGTCGGGCAGAAGCATCGGGCTAATCACATTCTTGGGAATATCGATTCCATTAACTTCTTTCTCGTATTTGCTAATGTGTTCGAGAGTAAGTTTGCCGAGTTTCACAGTTTTAGCATATTCGGCGGCATTGATACCGGTTCGTCTGCCGAAAACATTGTAATCGAGAACCGAATTCCCCATAAGTCGATTTCTGCCGTGAACACCACCACTAACTTCGCCAGCGGCATAAAGCCCCGGAATAGTGCTGGAACCATCGGCATTTATCTCGATACCACCATTTTGATAGTGCAGCGTGGGATATACGAGCATCGGTTCTTTTGTGATGTCGATATCGAAACGGTGAAATTGTCTGACCATTGCGGGCAGTGCATTTTTAATCGTTCCCTCGCCGTTGATTAGGTCGATAATCGGCGAATCGAGCCATATTCCAACCTTGCCAGTAGGAGTTTTGACACCTTTTTCCCGTTCGGTGCATTCCCTGATGAAATTC
The DNA here is from genome assembly GCA_021162205.1 of bacterium. GTDB lineage: Bacteria > UBP14 > UBA6098 > B30-G16 > B30-G16 > JAGGZE01. The sequence continues at coordinate 20,576 of JAGGZE010000050.1, read as the reverse complement.
GATGCTTCGACATCGCGAGGTTCGAGCGGGAACACGAAAAGTTCGCCATTTCTATTCACAGGTTGTCCGCCGAGTCCGCGAACCTTTTCTGTAATCAAAAAACCGAGAATCTGTTCGGGAAATACCGCACCGGTCGGATGATATTGCACCGAATCCATATATAAAAGTTTTGCACCTGCACGATATGCCATCACGAGACCATCGGCAGTAGCACCATAATGATTGGTGGTCGCGAAACCCTTGATGTGAAGTCTTCCAAAACCGCCTGTGGACATAATAGTAGCTTTCGCCCGAACAACAAAATATTCCTCGGTTTCGAGATTGTAAAGCACTGCTCCCGCGCATCTCCCATTTTCATCGAGGATGAGTTCGACAGCGGGACTAAATTCCAGCACATCTATTTTGTCGGGATGATTTTTAACCTCGTCGCGAAGATTGCGCATTATATCCGCACCCGTATAGTCGCGTGCGGACAGCATCCGCCTTCGCGATGTCCCACCACCAGCTTTCGTGGACAAATTGCCATCTTCCTCTCTATCCCACATAACACCGAGTTCTTGAAGCCAATCCGCAATCATCGATGCATCCATCGTGAGCGCCTCGACAAGTTCGGGTTTATTATCGAAATGACCACCACCCATAACATCAAGATAATGTATAATGGGGTCATCGTGAGGATTGACCGATGCCTGCATTCCACCCTGAGACATCATCGAATTCGAATCGCCGAGCCGCAATTTCTGTGAAATAATAACATTCGCACCGTGTTTAATCGCCCAGATTGCCGCCATACAACCTCCTCCACCTCCACCGATTATCAGAACATCCGTATCGTAATCTGGTTTGGTTAAATCGAATTTATTGGGGTCGATTCTCGAATGTGCTTCCAAATTATCGACCACTTTCGAGGTGATATTGTCGCCCTTGTTGGGACCGACACGAATTTCCCTGCGAGCATCGGGAGTATAATCGGGATGAAAACGAGTTAAAATATCCTCGCGCTCTGCCTCGTTCATCGGTTCGAATATCTGTAATCCGGCTTGCGCTATTTCCAATCGTTTCGGCCGAGTTTTCTCGACCATCCTTATCGATTCGAGCATATAATCGGGATACATTTCTCCTCCTTAAGCTATCTTAAAATTGATTTCTCTATCGTAATAACGCTTTATTAGTTCCTCGCGGGAAAGCCCCATTATTTCTTTCATCGGCTTATCGAATTTGCCATCTTTAAGTTCGCTCAATCGTTTTGGCAAATATTCGCCTTTCTTAACTAAATATTTTCCATAGAGTCTTCGTGCAAGAATGCCGACATTGTAATGGACTATTTCTGCAGGGCATCGAGCGGCGCAAAGTCCACACATTATGCAGTCGAAACTCAGATGAGCGACTTTTTCGATTTCACCTCGCAATGCCGCTTGAATATAATCCATCACATCGAGTTCCTGCGGACAGGATTTTGTGCAGGTATTGCAACCGACACAGCGGTTTATTTCTGGATAAATGTTACTCAGAACCTCATCGTTGGGTTCGAGTTCATCGATGTCGTAAGTTTTTTTCACTGCTGGGAAAAACGGAATTTGCGCGAGATACATATCGGGCATAACGACTGTCTGGCAGGCGAGACCATACTGAATTTTGTATGAATCGGGTGTGCGATAGACAGTTGCACAGGCGCCACAGAAACCCTCACGGCAGCCAGCACCTCGTTTGATTTGATACCCTGCATATTCCAATGCTCCCATTATCGTCGAACCCGGCGGGACATAGTAAAGTTTTCCCATAATGTAAACCGGCACCATATCGAGCGAGTTCGCTGGAGCGTTTTCATTTACTTCATTTGCCATTGCAACCTCCAAAAATTTTATTAAAATTTTCTGAAAGATAAATAGCACACTTAAAATGTCAATAAATTCAGAAAGAAATTTTGTATTATTTTATGAAATCGGAAGATATACATATTCGGTGAAAAGAGAGATAATAAAAATCGTATTCAAAATATGTGAATAAGTTTATTGTCCATTGCTGAAACATAATCACTGTGAATAGACTATCGGCTGACCGAAAACCAGTCCCACAAACATCGTTATAATCAATAATTTCGCATAAAAACCTCCTTTTTATCTCGCTAATGTTACAGTTCCTTTGCAAACCACTTCGCCATTGCATTCGATTACATATAAGTATAATCCCTGCGGTAGACTTCGCCTGTTTTTATCTAATCCATTCCAGCGCGCGGCAGTTTTCGCATTTGCGCCTGCTGGAACATCGATTTCCCGCACAAGGATAGAGTGCATATCGTAAATATATATCGTTGCCTCCTTTTCGCCGATGCCATCGAATGTGAAATAAGTATAGTCGTTTTCGGTGTCGCTGTTGGGGGTGAAAGGATTGGGGGTGCGGGAACATAAATAATTTATTTCGAGGGTGGTATCGGTTGCAGTGGTGTCGGTAGTATCCGTAGTCGTGGTATCTATCGTTGTATCGGTAGATTCTGCCGGGCAAGGAATTAATATGGAATCGGTATATAATATTCTGTCCAACCTGATGAAATCTACATTATAATATCCGCTGTCTAATTCTGGGGTGGTAAAACATATCTCGCTCGAATCAGATGAATAATAAAATGGATTTATAGAACTATCACCAATAATCACCTTAATATTGGGAAACATATATTCTCCAGTTAAACAAATAGTATCCGAGGGCAAAATACAATTTGGAATCGAGTCTATTTCCAACATATACGGTTCAGGTTTCGCGCAGTGAAGCAATTCATAACCAGAAACACCAGCAGTAGCAAGAAGAATATTTTTAGCAAATCTAAAATTGTCAGCAGTGTTTTCATAAGTATTTTCCCAGGCATGAGTTCCAGTAATGAGAACTATAAAAGACCCACAATTATCATTATTAGCAAATGGATACGATATTGTAACAACAGAAAATAAATTATCACTATCTAAAAATGCTAATGGATAGCAATTCCCATTACAAATTATTCGTCGAGGTCCACAAAGTTCGATCGAATCTATATTATCTGTCAGTGGTGAAATAGAAAAAAAGTCATTAATCTGAGTATCGAATTCGAAATATGAACTGTCTAATATTTGCATACCTGTTTGCCAATCACTGGAACATAGAAAATTATTTAATGAAGATGTCGGGCAAATTATCAAATCACCTATTATAATATTTCCACCTTGTCTGCAAAAATCTATCAGTGATGTTTTGATGTTTGTAGGAAATGTATCTAAACTCGATTCTATCCATACCATATCCATATTCATAAGATTATCCCATCCTTCATCGGAAACAAAGTGAATTGTTGCTCCATGAACACTTAAAGTATCGAGTAAATAACTCCATTCATCACCGCTATGAGGAGGAATAATATCATCAAATAATATTTCCTGTGAATATACAAATTGGAAACATAAAAGAAATATTACAAATAATATTTTTGTTTTATCAGATATCATTCTGTTGTATCCGCTGTATCCGAAGCAAAATCGGAAATTCTATGAAGTAATTCGTATTTTTCTCTTCCCGCATCTGTGCGGAAATTAAATAAACTATCGAGACCGAGTGATATAAGTTTATCAAGTGTAACTCTTAAAAAATCATCACTATGAGAATGCCCTATCAAAGAATCCATTTTTAATTCCCCCTGTTGTTAATATTTTGATTTTTACAAGAGATTTCTTCGCATGGAGAAATTACGGAGGACCGCGAAAACAAAGCATACCGATAGATAGATAGATACGCTTTTGCGAGATTCGACTCGAAATGTTTCTGCAAAATATTCATCATCATCACTATTAAATAATATATGACTGAAAAATTAAATTTCAATGATTATTTTGAATTTATTTCACTAAACAATTGCGGAATCTATAAAAAAATATAACTTTCAAAAAATGGAGGTTTTAAGGTGGAGAAATTAACGGTCGAGAATTTTTATAAAAGCAGAAAAAGTGTTTTTGAATTGACACTTTTCGCAGGTGCAGGCGGTTTGAGTAAAATAATCGAATCGAGAGAGATTCAAAGACCGAGTATGATTCTAATGGGTTGGCTGAAAGGTTTTGCGAGTGACCGAATTCAAGTTTTAGGACGCACCGAAATGTCATATCTTCAAAGTTTAAATCGCGAAAAGATGTCGGAAATCCTCGATGATTTATTTAAATTCGATATACCTTGTATGATTGTCAGCAAGGGGATAATGCCGCCGCCTATTATGCTTGAAATCGCCGATAGAAAAAATATTCCACTTTTATCCAGTAAGCTTGCTACTGTGGATTTGATGAATAAACTCGCTACCTGGCTCGATGTGAAATTTGCTCCCAAAGTGTATGTTCACGGCACTATGGTCGATGTCTATGGTGTTGGAATGATTTATACAGGTAAAAGTGGAATCGGGAAAAGTGAATGTGCGCTCGACCTCGTAGAGCGTGGTCATCGCCTTATCGCCGACGATGTTATCGAACTGAGAAAGCAGGGCGATAATGTCCTGATTGCATCGGGAACAAATCTTTTGGGACATCATATGGAAATTCGCGGTGTTGGAATTATCGATATTGAAAAGCTTTTCGGTGTTCGTGCAATTAGAATGCAGAAACGAGTCGAACTCGAGGTCAGACTGGTTATGTGGGAAGAACTTCCCGATTATGAGCGTATCGGAATCGAAACGAAGACAAATTCGTTCCTTGGAGTCGAAATACCTGTGGTTACAATTCCCGTTTCATCGGGGAAAAATTTAACGGCGGTGTCCGAAGTCATCGCTATGAATTTTATGCTAAAAGTCTATGGTGAAAATCCTGCACAAACATTTGTCGATAGACTTAACGATGAAATCAGGCGGAAATCGAAATTACAGGATTACCTTAAGGAAGATGTAGAATGAATGCTATTTCTAAATTTTTCGGGGATATCGCCGATTTTTTCGCACTCGGTTTTAAAGTAATGGGTGGAATTTTTACTCGTCCATTATATATTTCCGAAACATTCGACCAAATGTATTTAATCGGTGTGCAATCATTGCCGATTGTCGCGCTCACAAGTTTTTTCACGGGGATGATTCTTTCACTTCAATCCGGGCATGAAATGGCTATTTTCGGTGCGAAAATGTATGTTGGAACTCTTGTCTCATTGTCTATAGTTCGTGAACTCGGACCTGTTCTTACGGGATTGGTTGTCGCTGGAAGAGTCGGTGCGGGAATTGCCGCTGAACTCGGTTCTATGAAGGTTACCGAGCAAATCGATGCACTTCGAGCTATGGGCACCGACCCTGTGAAAAAGCTCGTTAGCACAAGATTTTTCGCAGGTTTAATTGTAATCCCTGCATTAACGGTTCTTGGCGATGGATTAGGTATTTTGGGCGGTTTATTTGTTGCAAATTCTACATTTGGAATTTCACCACAATTTTTCTGGAAAACTGTTATAGATGCTCTTGGAATCAATGATATCACTATGGGTATTATAAAGCCCTTTATTTTTGCAATACTAATTATCTGGGTGGCTTGCTTTATGGGTTTGCGAACAACTGGCGGAACCGAAGGTGTTGGAAAATCGACGACTCAGACGGTTGTTGTCTCATCGATTCTAATACTTGTCGGTGATTTTTTTGTTACACAAATACTTATTTGGATTTTAGGAATGTAATTATGATAGAACTTTACGGTGTTAAAAAAAGTTTCGATGACCAAATTGTATTGAGAGATATAGGTCTTACGATTCCGAAGGGGCGAACTACTGTTGTAGTCGGGCAATCTGGATGCGGGAAAAGTGTTTTATTGCGTGTTATACTCAGACTTACAAGTCTCGATGATGGAAAAATAATCATAAATGGTATGGATACATCCGAGTATTCTGAGCATGAGATGATGTCTATTCGGCGAAAAGTTGGAATGCTTTTTCAGGGCTCTGCTCTTTTCGATTCGATGACGGTTTGGGAGAATGTTGCATATCCATTGCTCGAGAATGGCAATGTTCCAATCGATGAAATCGATAAACGAGTTCTCGAATTATTGGATTTTACTGAAATGGGCGATGCAGTCGATAAATTGCCTGGAGCGCTTTCTGGTGGAATGAAAAAACGAGTCGCCCTTGCACGAGCGCTTGTGGCGAATCCAGATTTTATATTTTACGATGAACCGACCACAGGTCTCGACCCGATTACAGCATCGAAAATAAATACACTTATCCGTAATACACAGGAAAAATATGGTGCTACATCGGTTGTTGTTACTCACGATATGGTCAGTGCATTGACAGTGGGGGATTTATTCGCATTTCTCGATGCTGGAATTATTGCATTTGTTGGGGAACAAAATGAATTTTTAAATAACGATGTCGCCCAACTTCAGAAATTTCTAAAAAAAGCGGCTCCCGATAAATATGTTGAAAAATTTGCCAAATAAATATTTTTGAAAATGTGGAGGATAAAATATGTCATTAAAAAAGCGTTCAGATAGAAGAGTAGCTGTGGGTGGTTTGATAACCGCTGCGATATTTTTAGCTCTTGCAGCGATTATTGTTATAAGTGGGCAGGAAGGACTTTTAAGAAGTAGATATGAACTTCGAACTCGTATGGATAGAGTGAACGGTCTTCAAGTCGGGGCACCTGTATGGCTTGCAGGTGTCAATGTCGGCTCGGTTTCGGACATCATATTTTTTAATGCGGGAAAAGCAAATGTTACAAAAATCGAAGTGCGGATGAAAATTAAAAAAAGTATTCAACATTTAATTCGTTCCGATAGTAAAGCGAGAATTGGAACACTCGGTCTTTTAGGCGATAAATATATTGCATTAACACTCGGTTCACAGGATTCGATTATGCTCGAAGATAAAAATTATATTTGCAGCACTAATCCAGTCGATTTCGAGGAATTGATAACCCGTAGTGTCGGAGTTGTCGATGATATTACTGAAACGGCGGTATCTGTTAAAAATATTGCTAAAAAAATCGATAATGGAACAGGGACTCTCGGAAAATTGATAAATGAACCGTTAATGTATTTCGATTTGACTCATCTTCTTAATCTTGTCCAAAGACTTACAGATAAGGTCAATAATAATGAGGGAACAATCGGACTTTTATTCAATAATCCATCTTTATACCATCATCTCGATACTACTTTGATGGAAATTTCCTCGCTGACCGATACTATTAAAAGAGGGCAGGGGACATTGAAAAAATTGCTCAAAGACTCGACATTATATAACAATATGGTGTCATCCATTGCGAAAATAGATTCACTCGTCGAGCAAATCCGAACAGGGCAGGGAACAACCGGTGCGCTCATAAGCAATAAGGAATTATACAATAAACTCGTTTCGAGTGTTGTGTCGCTCGATTCGCTTGTGCAGGATATAAAGAAAAATCCGGGTAAATATCTCAAAGTTAAAGTCAGTCTTTTCTAAATATGCTTTGCGAACTTCACATAGAAAATTATGCGATAATCGATAAGTTGACGATAAATTTCGCCGATGGTTCGAATGTAATCACAGGTGAAACAGGAGCAGGTAAATCTCTTCTTGTGGGAGCGTTGAAACTCGTTCTCGGCGAAAGGGGAGGAGCCGATAAAATTAGTCCTGAGCGAAACGAACTTCTCGTTTCAGCAAGATTTTTGAATAATGAAAAAAAAACGAATTTAGACGATGAAAATTTGGATGAAATAATAATCGAGCGAAAAATCAACAAAAGTGGCAGAAGTTATTTTTGGATGAACGGGCGACCATCTAATGCCGAGATGGTTAAAGAAATCGGGAAATATTTAGTCGATATTCATGGGCAGCATTCTCACCAATTGCTTTTCGATACCAATTATCATCTCGATGTATTAGATGAATTTGCTCACACCGATGATTTGTGCGATACTGTTAGCAAAGAATTCGAGCATTGGAATAAATTGGTTAAAGAACTTTATAATATTCGGCAGCAGCGCGATGAAATATTACGGCAACAGAGATTGGTTAAGTTCGAGCTCGAGGAATTGAATAATGCCGAATTCGAGGATGTCAATGAGGAACGAAAACTCGAGGAGCAATTAAAAATTGTCGAATCGGCTGAACAAATACTCGAATTTGCGCAGAACTTAAGCGATACGATTTCCGAACGGGAAGGAAGTATAATCGAGCTTGCGGGTGTTTTACACAACAAAGCCGAGCAGTTTTCAAATATTTCCGATTTCGATAGAGTGATAGAATATCTCGATACGATTATTGCAGCATCGGAGGAACTCGCAGGTATTTCTGTGAAGTTGGCTCGTGTAGAATACAATCCCGAACTTGCGGAGAATATTCGAGTGCGGCTTTCATTTCTTGGAGACCTTCAACGGAAATACAACAAGGATTTAAGTGAACTTATCGAGTATCGTTTGCAGCTCGAAAAAATTTCGTTCGACTCCGACAATGTAGATAATAAAATTGCTGAATTAGAGAATGAAATATCGAAAATATCTCGAAATTTAAATAAAAAAGCATCCGAACTATCACTTAAACGCATAGAAGCATCGAAAAAACTTCAGGATAAAGTGCGTAATGAACTGTTATCGCTTGGATTCGATAATGCGGATTTTTCGGTTAAATTCGAGCGGATTTCGGATGATTCGAGTCGATTTTATTTCGAGGATAAACCTGTTCGATTGACTAAAAACGGTTTCGAGCGAGCGGAATTTTTATTCTCTGCAAATCCGGGACATCCACCACAGCCATTGAGGAAAATCGCATCGGGCGGCGAATTATCGAGACTGGCACTCGCTATTAAAGTCGTTTTGCCATCATCGAATATCGCTGGATGTTCATTATTCGATGAAATCGATTCCGGTATCGGTGGGCAAACGGCGATCAAGGTTGCAAAACGGCTTGAAAAACTCGCACAAAATCGACAAGTAATTGTGATTTCACATTTACACCCTATCGCAAGACGGGCTAATTGTCATATAGTAATCGAAAAAACTGTCGATACTCGAAAGACGAAAGTATCGGCTAAAATTCTATCGGTTCGAGAACGGGAAACCGAAATTATCAGGATGATGGCTATCGAAGATAGTGGGGAAATTCGATAAGAAGGTTGTCGATGATTCAGTTATGGTATTTATAATATTGTATAATACTGATGATTATACCGATTACTTAATAAGTATATTATGGTTATGTATATAATTATTTGGTATAATGTGAGTTATGGATAATATTATTCAAAATAATCAAATCATAATTTCAGAATAGTAAGAAGTAGAATTGAATATCTTAATTGTAAATACTATGTATCATCCGCAAGGCGGTGGTGCGCCGATTTATGGTATCAAGCTCGCAGAACTGCTGAAAGGAAAGGGTCATAATCCGATTCCATTTTCGATGCGGTCGCCATATAATCTGAAAAGTCCTTATGATAAATATTTCGTGGATTTTATCGATTTTCGCAAGGAGCTATCGCAGAAAAGTTTTCGGAATGGCATTAAGGTTCTCGGCAGAACATTCTATTTCAAGCAGGCGAGGAGAAATATCGAAAAACTTTTGTCGGAAAATCCTATCGATATAGTTCATCTCAATAATTTTTTGCATCATATCTCACTTTCGATAATCGAGCCGATTAGACGACGAAATATTCCTATAGTCTGGTCGTTGCACGACCACATACTCGTCTGTCCGAACACGAATTTATATAATGATAACACTCGTTCGCCCTGTGCCGATTGTAAATCGAATTTTAAAAGATTCACAATGCCGATAATCGGGCGGTGCAAGAAAAAATCGCTCGGGGCGAGTTTTGTAGCATCGCTGGAAGCACTATTCATATCGCTGCATCGACCATCGAAAATCCCGAATAGATTTATCGCACCGAGTCGATTTCTCAAAGAGCAGCATCGAAAAATGGGTTTCGATGTATCGAATTTCAAAATAATTCCGAATTTTGTCGAATATGAAAATTTTGAGCCACATTACGAACCCGGCGACTATGCACTATATTTCGGCAGGTTATCGCCTGAAAAGGGGGTAAAGTATTTAATCGAAGCATCGGTGATGGCGAAAATCCCGCTAGTTATTGCAGGAACAGGTCCCGATGAGAATGCACTTAAATCATTTGCTGAAAAAATTGGCGGCGATGTGAAATTCACAGGTTTTATTCAGGGACAAGAGTTGAAAAACATAATTTACAATTCTCGAATCGCTGTGTTGCCATCGGTTTGCTATGAGAATGCGCCGCTGATGGTTCTCGAATCGTTCGCGGCGGGCAAACCTGTTATCGCGAGTAATATCGGCGGAATCCAAGAAATCGTCGGCAATGATGTTGGAATATTAGTCGAACCGAAAAATCCCCGATTTTTAGCCGATGCTATCGCAAAAATATGGAACGATAAAAACAGAATAATCGAAATGGGCAAAAATGTTAGGTTATTGGTCGAGCAAAAATATTCGCCGAATAATCATCTCGAAAAAGTCATAAATCTATATAACGAAGTGATGGAGAGATAAAATATTTAGTGTTATAGGAATGAGTCCTGCAAAATAGACAAAACGGTGTCATCCCGCAACGGCGGGACGAAGTGACGAGAAATCACGAGAAAAGATTTCTCGCCTGGACTATATTTCCTTGTATCTAACGATAGAGAAATTAAACTTAAATTCGTCGTGCTGCAAGGAAACTGATTTTAATTTGATATGGAATTTTTGAGTTTTGACATTTGACATTCATTTGATATTTGGATTTTGATATTTGGATTTTTTGCGCTTTTCTCTTACCATTCTGCCATAACGGGATGAGATATATTAAAAGTGTAAGCAGCGCCGAGACATTTTACATGTTATATAACAAAATCTCTTCTGAATTTAGCCACGATGAATCTTCCTAAAATAAATGCGAAAACACCTGTTAAACTATTCCCGACAATCATTCCCCACCATATTCCTTTCAAATGAAAATTCATCGATATTGCAAAAATATATGCTAATGGAAGATTTAAAATAATTGTTCGTGTTATCGTAGTCAGTAAAGCGTAGAAACCTTTGTGAACTCCCTGAAACATTGCAGATGTCAGCATTCCAAATGGGACGAATGGCAAGAATAAAATCATCCATCGCAGAAAAATGACTATGTTGTCGGCAAGTCGGGCGGATGCGCTAGAATATGTGAAAATCGTTGTAATTTGTCTGGCGAAAATAAATATCAACGATGCGATGAAAATTTCTATTATGAAACCTATTTTCAATCCAAATAGATATGAAGTATCTAACTTTTTCGCATTTTTTGCACCATAGGCGGCACCTGTAACAGCGGTAACACCCATTGCCATTCCGAGAAGTGGAATCGTTCCGATGGTAATAATTCTGAGTCCTGATGTTAAAACAGCGACTCCATCGGTTCCATCGGCTTTGACAACGATGATATTCATAAAAAACATCATAAGTGAATTGGAAAGTTGTATAAACGATGCTGGAATGCCGACACTTAAAATTTCTGCGATGATTTTCCTGCTGAATTTCATATTTGCAAAACTCAATGTAACATAGGTGTTCTTTTTGAAAAATAACCAGTATGTGAACAGTATCGAGGTCGATAGAATCGATGCCAGTGTTGCCCATGCTGCACCCGCAACGCCGAGTTTGAATACATAGATGAAAATCGGGTCTAACACTATGTTCAATATGGAACTGATGAGCATCGCATACATCACTCGTTTAGTGTCGCCCTCACCGCGGAGAATCGCATTGCATATACTCGAATAGAACAGGAAAACCGAGCCGATTAGTAAAATTTTTCCATACGACATAGCCAGCGGTGCGACTTTGCCAGCACCCATTTTGACAAAAATGGTATTTAGAAATGGTAAAAATATTCCAGTGGTTACGAACGCTGCAATTATACCGAGAGAAATCATTTGCATAGCGATTTTATCGGCAGATTTTTTATCGTTGGCACCTATCATTCGTGATATAGCGGAACTTCCGCCGATACCGATACCATTCGCTATCGCCATAAAAAGAAATATAAATGGGAAAAATAAACCGACCGCAGCCAATGCATCGGCACCGAGTCCTGAAACCCATATAGCATCGGCGAGATTGTATGCTGTTTGCGCAATCATTCCAATCATCATAGGAATGGACATTTTTATTATCGCTCGTTTGGGGTCGCCGAGAAGCGCTTGCACACCCGATGTAAACTCTTGTCGATTCGAATCCATTATAATCTCTTTCTGAAAATGTAAATATTTAAGTTCCCGTATAAAAAAATCTGTTTAAGATATAATAGAAATGAAGTTTATCCAAATTTTTTTATATTTTTTCGGGCTCTTTATCTACATGGTATCCACCCTGAGATTGAATTATTGAGTTTGTTTGGGGATTGGTTTATGTGTGGAATTAGTAATTTGTTGGGTGAGGATAACATACCAACGTCCGCAGCTATAACTGGCTTTTCGGCATTTGTTGGGTTATATTTTGTTTGCAAAAAAACACAAATTCTGGTGATGCTACCTATTATTTTCGACCAGCTTATCAAAAACTTTTTACCTGGATACCATGTCGGGAAAGCAAACAAATTTTCAAATAATTTTTATTGCGTAATATATAAAAGGTGTTATCATTGAAAAATTTATGGAGGTGAAAATGATATATAGAAAACTCGAAAAAGATTTCGGGCAGACGCAGTTGGAAGAGAAAATTTTAGATTTTTGGGATAGCGAGAATATTTTTGCGAAATCGCTCGAAATAGCGAAAGCATTGCCGAGGTTTAATTTTTATGAGGGTCCGCCGACTGCTAATGGCAAACCCGGTGTTCATCATGTCATATCCCGGACAGTTAAGGATATCGTCTGCCGATACAAAGCGATGACAGGGTATTATGTCGAGCGTAAAGCTGGCTGGGATACTCACGGCTTGCCTGTTGAAATTGGTGTCGAGAAACAACTCGGGCTGAAATCCAAACGGGATGTGCTGAAATATGGTATCGAGGAATTTAATAAAAAATGCCGCAATAGTGTATTCACATATCTCAAGGATTGGGAATGGATTACTCGGCGAATCGGTTTCTGGCTCGATTTGAAAAATGCTTACATCACATACAATCCCGAGTATGTCGAGACTATCTGGTGGATTATTGCGCAATTTTTCAAGAAAGGTTTGATATACAAGGGTTATAAGGTTCTTCCATATTGTGCGCGCTGTGGAACCGGACTTTCAGACCACGAGGTCGCTCTCGGGTACCGCGATACCGAGGACCCATCGGTATATGTTACGATGAAATTGCTATCGCCATTGCCCAATGAAAGCGAAATTCCCGATAACACTTATTTTCTCGTTTGGACAACTACGCCGTGGACATTGCTGTCGAATGTTGCACTGGCGGTTCATTCCGAATATACCTATTTGCTTGTCGAATATGAGGGTAAAAAATATCTCATTGTCAAAGAGCGTGCCGATGCTGTTTTGGGCGAGGATAATTATAATGTGATTAAATCGTATAAAGGCATTCAGTTGCAGGGAATGAATTATGAGCCGCTATTCAAATTCGTTCCGTCTGAACACGATGAAAAATGCTGGTTCGTTATAAATGCTGAATATATCACTACCGAAGATGGCACTGGAATCGTTCATATCGCACCCGCATTCGGCAAGGAGGATTTCGATGAGGGTCGGCGATGGAATCTTCCGCTAATTCAACTCGTCGATGATGAGGGACATATTAAGCCCGAGGTCGAGCAATTTGCGGGCTTGTGGTTCAAGGATGCCGACAAACCGATTATGAAAGATTTGAAAGAGCGAGGTTTGCTTTTCCGTCGTGGGAGTGTGGTTCACAGTTATCCATTCTGTTGGCGATGCGATTCGCCGCTTTTGCAATATGCCCGTTCGAGTTGGTATATTCGCACGACCGAATACAAGGACAAAATGCTCGAGCAAAATGCGAATATTAAATGGTATCCCTCACAAATTGGAGCTGGTCGATTCGGCGAATGGCTGCGAAACAATGTCGATTGGGCAATTTCCCGTGAAAGATTTTGGGGAACTCCGCTCAATATTTGGGTTTGTGAAAAATGCGGGAAACAAATCGCAGTCGAATCGTTTGCTCAGCTCGAAAAATTGTCGGGGGAACCGCTGCCGAAAGATTTCAATCCGCATAAACCGTATGTCGATGAATACGAACTTAAATGCCCCGATTGTGGCGGTGTTATGCGACGCACTCCCGAGGTTTTGGACTGCTGGTTCGACAGTGGCGGAATGCCATTCGCTCAATATCACTACCCATTCGGGATTTCCGAGGATGAGTTCGCTAAAAAATTTCCTGCGGATTTCATCGCCGAGGGTGTGGACCAAACACGAGGATGGTTCTATACATTACTGGCTATGTCCAATTTTCTTACAGGGAAATCATCGTATAAAACCTGCGTTTCAATCGAATTGGTTCTCGATAAAAACGGTCGAAAGATGAGCAAATCCAAAGGTAATGTAGTCGACCCTGGCGAGGTCATAAAAAAATATGGTGCCGACCCATTGCGATGGTATTTCATCACGACAAGCCCACCTTGGCTGCCGACAAAATTCGATACCGATGGTATTGCCGAAACATCGCGCAAGTTTTTCGATACACTGCGAAATACATATAATTTCTTCGCACTATACGCAGAAATCGATGGCTACAAACCGCAGCCGTTCCCTGAAAAACTCGATAATATTATGGATAGATGGCTAATATCCCGGTTGCAAAGTCTTATATCACAATATCGTGAATGGATGGAGGATTATCAGATGACTCGTGCGGCGCGAGCGATTCAGAGTTTTGTCATCGATGAATTGTCGAATTGGTATGTGCGAAGAAACCGCCGCCGTTTCTGGACAAGCGGGATAGATACCGATAAAGAAACCGCATATTCGGTGCTTTGGAATACACTCGTAAAAATTTGCGAACTCACTGCGCCGCTTATTCCCATTACATCCGATTATTTCTGGCGAGAACTAACCGAGTCTATTCGCGAAAAAGTCGGCGATTCGGTTCATTTCCAGCAAATACCAGAAAAGAAAACCGATTTAATCGACTCTAAACTCGAAGAACAAATGTCGTTGACGATAAAAATAGTCGAACTCGGACGGTCTGCCAGAAATTCCGCTCGAATCAATATCCGTCAGCCATTGAGCGAAATTTTTGTAATTCTCGATACCGAAACAGAATTGATTCCCGAAATTTACGATGTCGTTCTCGAGGAACTCAATGTTAAGGATTTGAGATTTGCATCGGATGCGCAAGATTTTGTGAAATACGGTGCTAAAGCGAATTTCAAAATATTAGGTAAAAGATTCGGTTCGAGAATGCCACAGGTGAAAGCTTCCATCGAAGCGTTATCATCGGATGATTTGTCTGCGGGAATGGCGCCAAAGCGATGGCATATCGTAGTCGATGGCAACGAGCATATTCTTACCGAGGATGAACTGTTCGTCGAAATCGAGCCGAAAGAGCCATATATCGTATCCGCAGATAAAAATATCGCAATCGCATTGGATACCACAATAACTCCTGAATTGCGTGCCGAGGGATTAGCGAGAGAAGTTGTCAATCGTGTGCAGAATACTCGTAAGGAAGCTGGTCTCGATGTTACGGATAGAATAGAACTCTCTTTTATAACAGATGACAGCGAACTTCTCGATGCCTTGAAAAATTATAAGGAGAATATAGCGCAGGAAACTCTTGCGAAAGTAATAAATTTCGAGCCCATCGAGAATGCAAAATTTTCCAAAACATGGAAAATCGGGGATAGCGAATTGACTATATTATTGAATAAAAAGTAATGCTATGAACAAAATCGAGGAATTAGTAAAAGAACTTGGAACCGCTGTTGGCGAGAAGAAATTCGATATCTTGCGTAAACTTTCTATGGAGTATGCCAATAAATCGCCATCGAAAGCTGTCGAGTATGGGTTGATGGCTTACGATGAGGCGAAAAAACTCGGCAATAAAGAACACCAGATTTCTTCGTTGATAAATGTCGGCAATGGCTATTTTAATAGCAGCAATTTCCAAAAAACTCAGCAATTTCTCGAGAAAGCATTGAAACTCACTAAATATGAATCCGATGAAAAATTTAAGTCGAACATACTTAACAACCTCGGACTTGTAAAATGGAGACAGGATAAATATGATGAGGCATTAAAATATATATTCAAATCGCTCGAAATTCGAGAGAAAATAAAAGCTCAAAATGAAAAAGAGAGCAAGGAAAAAAAAGAAAGGATAGCACAATGTTATGACAATCTCGGAATAATATACTATAGCTTAAAAAATTATGAAAAAGCACTCGAATATTTTAAGAAATCACTTGAAATGAAAAAATCTTTGAAAAATACCGAGCAAGTTTCCTTGACACTGAATAATATCGGTGCAATCCTAAGAGAAACCCAAAAACACGACGAAGCTCTAAAATATCTAACAGAATCTCTGGAGTTGAAAGAGAAATCCAATGATAAGGTTGGCATTGTTAATACACTAATGAATATCGGTTCGATTTATGCAGAATCGAAAAATTCACAGAAAGCTCTCGAATATTTCGATAAAATTGTCGATATCTGCGATTCTACTGGAAATAAAACCGCTTTAGCGATGACGATGATTGAAATTGCAAGGGTCAAAATCGAGCAGAATAAAATAAACGAAGCAATCGAATTTTTGGAAAAAAGTTTGGCAATCGGTGAAGAAACCGACGCTCCCAATATCATCAGAATAAATTTTGAACAATTATCGAAAATATATGAAAAGAACAATGATTTTGAGAATTCCTTAAAATATTTCAAGAAATCTATCGAGGCGAAAGACAAAATATTTCAAGAGGAAACCAATAAGGCAATTGCCGAGATGGAAATAAAATATGAGACCGAGAAAAAAGAGCACGAACTCGAAATATCTAATCTCAAATATGTTCAATTGAAACAGACCAACGAAGAATTAGTCGAAACACAAAAGATTTTGCAGGAATATCGCGATAATCTCGAGCAACTTGTTCAGAAGCGTTCGCAGGAACTTGTCGAGACTAATAAATCGCTGCAGAAAGAGGTCGAGGAACGCAAGCGAGCCGAAATCTCTCTCTCACAGAGTTATGAAAAATTGCGGCAGACTTTCGATGCGATAATTAAAACGATGACCAAAGTTGTGGAATTCCGTGACCCATATACGGCGGGTCATCAGGAACGAGTATCCAAGCTCGCGGTTGCAATCGCTCGACAGATGGGGTTCGATGAACATACAATCGAGGGAATTAGATTGGCTGGAATGGTTCACGATATCGGCAAAATCTATGTCCCCGCAGAAATTCTGACTAAACCCGGCAAATTGAGTTCTGTCGAGTTTATGCTGATAAAAAATCATTCATCCGCTGGATACGAAATATTAAAATCGATAGAATTTCCGTGGGATATAGCGCAAATCGTTCGTCAGCATCACGAACGGCTCGATGGCTCCGGTTATCCCGATAATTTGAAAGATGATGAAATTCTCTTGGAATCGAAAATTATCGCTGTTGCCGATGTAGTCGAAGCCATATCCTCGTATAGGCCATACAGACCCGCACTGGGTATCGATATCGCACTCGATGAAATCGAAAAGAATTCGGGGAAACTATACGATAAAGATATTGTCGATGCGTGCTTGAAAATTTTTAATGAAAATAAATTCGAATGGGAATAATCAAACAGTAGGTGATATATGTTCGAGCAACTTACAGATAAATTGAATAACGCATTTAAATCCTTGACAGGTCGCGGGAAACTCACCGAGAAAAATATTCGCGATGGATTAAAAGAGGTCAGATTGGCACTTCTCGAAGCCGATGTCAACTTCAAAGTAGTCAAAAAGTTCATCGCCGATGTCGAAACAGAAGCGGTCGGTGCAAAGATTCTCGATTCGATTGCTCCAGGCCAGCAGATAGTTAAAATTGTTCACGATAAATTGATAGATTTGCTCGGCGGGAAAAACCCATCGAAAATCCGCTTGCCCAAAGCGAACCCGACTATTTTAATGCTTGTCGGACTTCAAGGTTCGGGAAAAACAACAAATGCAGGTAAGCTTGCAGTATGGCTACAACAGAATGGCTGGATGCCCGCTCTCGTGGCATTGGATGTCTATCGTCCCGCTGCACCAGAACAACTCGAAACAATCGCTAAACAAATCGGGATGCCCATAGTCAAGCCGCAATTTATGGAGAAACCGCTATCTATCGCTCAGCGAGCTATCCAGGAATCCAAAATGAAGGGCTGGGACATTTTAATTCTCGATACCGCTGGCAGGTTGCAAATCGACGATGTTATGATGCGAGAATTAGAGGAACTTCAAGTTCGGCTGCGTCCGCAGGCAGTGTTTCTCGTGGTCGATGCGATGACAGGGCAGACTGCGGTCGAGGTCGGCGAGGAATTTGCGAGGCGTGCAGGTATCGATGGTTTCATTCTGACGAAACTCGATGGAGATGCCAAAGGCGGTTCGGCATTATCCTTGCGGGAAGTTGTCGGCAAACCGATTCTATTTGTCGGCACGGGCGAGAAAATGGATGCACTCGAGCCGTTCTATCCCGACCGAATGGCAAGTAGAATACTCGGTATGGGCGATGTCGTTACGATTGTCGAAAAAGCTCAAAGGGCATTCGACCAGAAGGAAGCTGAAAAGTTGCAAAAGAAATTACTCCGTGCCGAATTCACATTCTCCGACTTTTTGGACCAACTGAAACAATTGCAAAAGATGGGTCCGCTCGAAGATATTATGAAGATGATTCCCGGTGCTCGTAAAATGAAATTCGAGTTCGACGAGAAGGAATTGAAACATATCGAGGCGATAATCAATTCGATGACATTGGACGAGCGTGAGAAACCCTCGATAATCAATGGCAACAGGCGGAAGCGAATAGCGAAAGGCAGTGGGACATCGGTGCAAGATGTCAATCGTTTGCTGAAAGAATTCAATGCGATGCGCGATATGTTCAAAAAGATGAAAAAGGGCAAAAAATCCATCGGTCTGCCATTTGGGCTGGGAATGTAATTTTCTCGAAATTTATTAGTATAATAATCAAAACGAACGAAAATATAATGAATATTCGATAGGGGAGTTATACGGCTAAGATTTCTGAAATAACGGTGGATTTCGATGTAGGCGATTTAGTATATCTGCAAAAAGCAATTTTAAAAAATTAGTTATCTTTCAAAAAAAAGGTTATTTGGATGAAAAATTTTT
Organism: bacterium; assembly: GCA_021162205.1. Taxonomy (GTDB): domain Bacteria; phylum UBP14; class UBA6098; order B30-G16; family B30-G16; genus JAGGZE01. Next base: position 1,378 of record JAGGZE010000050.1, on the reverse strand, counting down.
ATGTTTATTCAAAAGAGAAATTAACCCCGAATTTGAGTATCTAAAATTGCTGCGTTGTTACAAATAAAACTTGACACCCGCAAATAATGAGATATTTTTCACAATCAGAATGGATAATATAAAAGACAAAAAACATTATCGCAATGCGGAGGAAATAAAGAAAAGTCTCTTGCTTTGTATGACTGACCTCGAGCAGCAAGAGAAAAAGCTTCACGATTGCATCATAAAGCATATCGAGGAGTTCGAAGAAGCACAGAAATTCTGCAGTTTTTTGAACGAGCGCTGCATTGCAAGAGGGAAAAAACTGAAAGAACTCTCTTGTGCTAAAACCCGCTTTGTGATGGAGGTTTCTCACGAGATTAAGGCTCCACTGGGAGCGATTCAAAGTCTTCTACAGGTAATTTTGAAGGGATATGTGAGCGACCCTACTAAACAAATAGAGCTTATCGATAGAGCATACAATCGCACGGGAGAGCTTCTAAACCTGGTTAGGGATATGTTGGATTTAACTAGAATAGAGCTTCATCCAGATACTTTGCCTATGCAATGCGACGACTTGTATTCTCTTATTGTGAATGTAAGCCGTGAGTTTAAAGAAAAAGCCGCAAATCGAAACATAGTTATAAAACATAAGCTGCCTAATAGCATTCCTTTAGTGATGATAAATCGTTCTGCGATAAAAAGGGTTTTAGAGAACCTTATTTCCAATGCCATTAAATATAACAAAGATGGTGGCAAGGTAACGATAGTGACTAAAAATATAGCTGATGAGTTTGTCGAGATTATAGTATCGGATACAGGTTTTGGTATCTCAGATGATGATATTCCCCAGCTTTTTGAGATATTCTTTCGTGGAAAAACAGTTAACTATAGCAGAAGAGAGGGAACAGGTTTAGGTCTTTCTTTGACAAAAAAAATAATAGATGCTCACGGTGGGAACATTTGGGTGGAAAGCAAATTAAATGAAGGAAGCAAATTCCACTTTACTGTTCATATAGGTAACAACTGTGAAAAGGAGGATATAAAAGATGACAAAAATTTTAATCATTGACGACGATGCGGATTTTGTAGAGGCTAATAGGATAGTCCTCGAGGCGGAAGGATACGATGTCGATTTCGCCTATGATGGAGATGAAGGTTTGAGAAAATTAAGGGAAATAAAGCATGATATTGTAATATTGGATGTGATGATGAAAAGCAATTCGGAGGGATTTTCATTGGCGCAAAAGATGTCGAATGACCCTGTGCTTAAAAGTATTCCGATTCTTATGATTTCATCTGTCCAAAGGAAAACAGGTTTTCATTTCGATTATCGCACAGATGCCGATTACATTCCTGTCGACAATTTCCTCGAGAAACCAGTTTCTCCCGAACAATT
>JAGGZE010000080.1 GCA_021162205.1 bacterium | reverse complement strand
TTACAATATTTTATCGAAATTGGAAAATATTTTTCATTTATTTTCAATAATTTATTTATATATTCAATTTTACAATTAACAAGGAAATTATGGATATAAAACATAAACCATATTGGTTTCATCGAAAACTCGATGCCACCTACGAGTTAGGAAATGTCAGAAAAGTATTGAGTGAGCTTGAACTTCACACGGTTTGCACCGAGGCGAAATGTCCAAATCGAAACAAGTGTTTTTCATCGGGACAGGCGACATTTTTGATAATGGGCGATGTCTGCACGCGAAATTGCCGATTTTGTGCGATAGCTCACGGTAAATGCGAACCGCTCGATAGCGATGAACCAGAAAGAGTCGCCGATGCTGTTAAAAAACTGAACCTGAAATATGTGGTCATCACATCGGTAACGAGAGACGATTTACCCGATGGCGGAGCGGAACATTTTGCGAAAACAATCGTTGAAATTCGAAGGATTATGCGCGATTCAGGAATTGAGATTTTAACTCCCGATTTTTTAGCCAATAAAGAATCGCTCGATATAGTTCTCGAGGCAAATCCCGATGTTTTCAATCATAATATAGAGACGATACCGCGGCTTTATTCTATCGCTCGTCCACAGGCGGATTTTCAACGGTCGCTCGGTGTGTTGAAATACGCATCGAAAAATTTCAAATCTGTTGTGAAATCGGGATTTATGGTTGGACTCGGCGAAAATAAAAAGGAAGTATTCGACCTTCTCGAAACACTACGAGAGACAGGTGCCGATGTTGTAACTATCGGGCAATATCTTCAACCAACACTCGCTCATTTACCTATAGACAGGTTCGTTCATCCAGATGAATTCGATGAATATAGTGAATATGGTGAGAATAAACTCGGTTTCAAAAGAGTATTTTCGGGACCGTTTGTCAGAAGTTCGTTTATGGCACAGGAAATATGGCATCGATGCCGCAAATCGTAATATGAGAATAAAATGGAAAAGTTGAAAATAATTATACCTACTATTGCAATTTTTGTGATTGTGATTATTTGGTCGCAAAGCAAAGTTCTATTCGAGGTCGATTCGAGTAAATGTATCGGCTGTCGGCAATGCGAAATCGTATGCCCGACTGATGCGATTAAAATAATAGGCGGCAAAGCAATTATTGACCCCGCAAAATGTATCGGCTGCGGAAAATGTGCAGATGTATGCCCTGTGAATGCAATTTCGAAATATACTACCGAATTGGCTGAAAATACGCAGGATACCACTTTGGATACAATGAATGCCGATACTGTTCCTGTTAAGGATTCGACCATGCAGAAAACAGAAGTCGATTCTATCGATACGATTGCTCCAAAAGATAATGCAAATGTCGATACTTCATTGGTAATTATTTCAGATAGTATCACTGTTGTCGATATTAAAAAATGTATCGGCTGCGGAATTTGTATTCGGGCTTGTCCGAAACATGCTATCACGATAGTCGATGGAAAAGCGGTTATCGACCCAGAAAAATGTGATTTCTGTGGAAAATGTATCAAAAGTTGTCCATTCAAAGCTATCAGCATAAAGAAAGTGGATAATAAATGAGAAAAATTGTAATTGCAACAGCCAACAGCCATAAGTTCGGCGAAATCGAACGGATACTCGAACCGGATAAACTCGGTATAGAACTCGTATTCGGTGGCGCTCTTGCCGCAAACGCTCCCGATGAAACAGGCGATTCATTCTACGAGAACGCACTGCTGAAAGCTAAATATTATTCGCAAATCGCAAAATTGCCCGCAATCGCCGATGATTCGGGACTGATTGTGAATATCCTTGGCGATGAACCCGGTCTTTATTCCGCAAGATATGCCGGCAATAATTGCACATATGAGGATAACAATAGAAAATTGCTCGAGAAAATGCGAAATATTCCACATGAGAAAAGAAATGCTTATTTTATTTGTATAACGGTGCTATATTTATTGAATGGCTCGACATTTGCAACCGAGGGTATTTTAAATGGCAGAATCTCGAATGCTTCCGAAGGAACAGGCGGTTTCGGCTACGACCCGATATTCGAACTTTTCGATGGACGAACTGTCGCTCAAATTCCCGAAGATGAAAAAAATAAAATCAGCCATCGTGCCAAAGCATTTAGGATAATGAGATTTTTTTTAAATAAATAATCACTGGGGAACTTCTTTTAGAAAAGAAGCTTTCCCAGACCCTTTCAAGAAAACTTTAGTATTTCTAACGATTGAAAATCGCCAGAAAATATTTAAACTTTTCTGAAGAACTTGCGGTTCTTTTTAGGGGCGACTATTTTCTTAATCCCGATGAAATCGGGGTCTTTCACAAGATTGAAATTCATTGTCGCCGAGAAATTTTGATTGAGCTGGTGCAACAAGGAATGTTCCGACTTGTCGGGAAAGGGAAGTTGCACAATAAAAACACCCGAACGGGTGTTGAAAAGTTATTTGAATAATCAGTTGTAACAATGAATTCCGACTTTGTCGGAAAAAAAGTTGCACGATAAAAACACCTGAAAGGTGGGGAAATCGTAAAATTATCGAAAAAGCAGATTCAGTATTATCGTCGATTGACCGAGAAGCGATACCAGCATAAGTATCGCAAGTTTGTGGTCGAGGGAATGCGGTTTGTTATGGAGGCGTTGCTTGCAAGTGATGACTCATCGTATCCTGTGGGTGAAATACTTATCGACCCGATTCTTTTGAAAAAGCCATACGGAAGCGAGCTTCAGAAATTAGCTGAGAAGAAACATATACCTATTATGCAGATTAAGCGGTATCAGTTCGAGCAAATTTCTATCGAGCAAACTCCGCAGGGGATTCTTGCTGTGTGTGATATACCGCAAAGGTCTAATGATGAACGATTAGGCGATTTTCTCACATATAAGGGAACGATTTTGTATCTCGATAATGTGCAGGACCCGGGGAATTGTGGAACGCTCATTCGTTCTACTGCGGCATTTGGAGCAACTGGTGTTGTTATAGGCGAGGGGACTGCAAAATTATTCAATCCAAAAGTTATTCGAGCCACAGCTGGAGCGTTTTTGCATATCCCGATTATAGACCTCGGTCATCGAGAAAGTGCCGATATAATTAAGAAGTTTATACACTCCAATTTCGAGGTGCTCGTTTCATCTGCGGATGGAGTGCTTGTCGATAAAGTTCCAATCGCTGGTAGAACATTATTGGTCATCGGCAACGAGGGCAATGGTGTCCGCAAATCCATTGTCGATATCGCTCACCGAAAGATTTCCATCCCGATTGCTCAAAATATCGAATCGTTGAACGCAGCGGTTGCAGGCTCGGTTATTTTGTATATCCTCCAATCGAAATCCAAATAGGCAATTCGTATTCGACAGGTGATACCATATCTTATTTAATAGATAAATAATTGTAGGATAGGTTTCCCGACATCGATAAACCGAATCTCGATAAAATCGACATCGGGAAATGTCTTCTACAATTTTTTTTGATTATTTTGAGAAAGGTGTGGTATAAAACGCAATAAAAAAGAGGTAAATACCTCAAAAACCCCCAGCTTTTTGCCGGGGGTTTTAAGTATCGATATTTCGCTGGGACTACTTCAGCAAAGTAATTTTCGATGTAGAGACATTATCGCCCATAATGATTTTGCACATATAAGTTCCAGATGGGACAAGATTTCCAGTTGCATTGGAGCCGTTCCATACCGTCTCGTGAGGTCCAGCGGTGATATGTCCCGAGAACAGTGTGGTTACTTTTCTACCCGTAAGGTCGAGGATTTCTACAGTTCCATTACCGGCGATATGCGATGACCAAACTATATTAGCAGAAGAGTTGAATGGGTTTGGATAAGCTGAAATAGCAAGTTTCACAGGTTTGTTCGCTCGGGCTTCTTTAATTGCATCGGGGGCTCGAACCAATAAACTATCTTTTGGCATAGCGATATAAAGAATCGGGTTATTGGTTGCCTCGCCGCAATCTCTAAGGTTTTCACCGGCATCGAGGTCGAGGACTGTGAATATATGAAGATAATCGTCTACTTTTTCCGCAAGAGATGTATTAAGTTCTGAAAGGCATTCGCCCGCTTCGGCTCCCCATGAATATGTCTGCGAAATATTGTATGGCTCGCCCCAACTCTGTCCGTGGTCTTTTGATGCAACTCCATAAATATCTTCGTTGGCTTTGGTGCCTGCACTTTGGTCGAGAAATACACTATCCGCAATAGTATCATATTCGGCTAATTGCGCAGCATCGAGAGTGCCAGCATTGGCATAGACCCAGTTCACATATGTGGAGTCGCGATAGAAATCATATACATCTGCCCAGCATTGGTCCCATGTGATAAACAGGTTTCCTTCGTCGTCTGCTGCAATAGATGGGTCGAGTGAATGTTCGAAAGCATTTACATAATTTCCATCGCTATAAGTAATATAAGATGGACGACCATAGGCAAAGCGGCAAATCGGAATTACTTCTTCATTTTCGCTATTCCAATATATAATTGCTGTGCCGAGAAGATAATAAGCATGACAAGGGTCTTCATCGAAAGGATTTGAAGAGCTATACGAGAACATCCAGGCTTCCATTGCGATATGAAGCACACCATCGACATATATAGCACTGAGGATTGTGTTAGGATTGTAGGAAACATAATATGTATCGATTTCAGCTACCCAAACAGTTTCAGCTGCACTAATTGTATCCCAGCCGACCGAAGGTGTCATAAAAGTATCGAGGTCGTCGAATGTAGGCATTCCGCCGGGATAGCCGATTATATTATGTCGTTCACTCCATGTAACACCGTTATCTGTCGATGTTCTATATGCAAATTCTTCGGGATAATTCGACCCGACAAGTGTATCATCGCAAGTATTTGGATGACCTTCATGCTGATAAATGGCTGCGAGTGTTCCATTTGTGTGGTCCACAGCGAGGTCCACAGTAATAGAGGATTGCTGGTCGAGAAGTAATGGGTCGCTAAAAGAATAATTACTGATGTAATTGGAAACATCATATACGGGAGTTCCTGCATGGAAAATAATCCAATCTCCAAGTTCTACACCGCATACATGCGTGGTGCCGACAAGAGAATTCGTAGATGCCAAATATACATTTTCGCCATAAGTTTCGATTACTGGCCAAATAGCGGAAAGGTCGAGAACAGTAGAACAACTATCGAATTCGGGAACATAATCCTCATATTGTGTAGAATTTGTGTATGATATCGGTGGTAGGGAACCTGAACCTGGAAGAGTCGAACCGCTTTCTGTTCCGCCAAATCCACCATGAGCGGATTCACCGACAATTCGATAGACGCCATCCCAAACAATATCTGTATGAGGGTCAGCACCGAGAGATGAATAATTTGCGTGAAATGCTGAAACAGGAACATCTATTGTTGTAGCCGATGTATCGAACAAAGGTGGAAGTTGTGCCAATGCTATCGTTGTATAACCACCTCTATCAGAACTTTCCACAGGAATAGTCATCGTGGGAGCGGCAAGTAATACACCTTCGGGGCTAATGTAATTATAATTAATATGCCTGTCTGCGAAAGTTGCTTCATCGGCATACATCCATACTATATGAATTCCACCGGCTTTATCGACCGCTACATTTCTGCCGCAAGTATAATTATGCTGCATATCGTAATAGGTCCAACCGACAGTATCGACATCGGCACCGAGATATTCTGGATAATCGAGTGTCGATTTAGAAAAATTCGATGGACTGTTTAGGTTTAACCGTTGATGATTAAGCTCCCAGATTGAATTAGCAGACGCTTTCGGGGTTTGCTCGACAACTTCATCGGCACCGATAAGTCCAATCAGTGCAACTACGACAAACAACCACATCCAGCTTCTCATAAGAAACCTCCTTTGTTTTGTTATTAAATTCATATTTTGATAAAAAACTCATTTTTTATTCTGTGTCAAGTGAAAATAATCGAATTTTTTATTATTTAATTTAAAATTCCGAATTCGAGGCATTCTATAACTTTAATAGACTATACCGGTACCGAATATCATTCGTTTTGAAAATAAGGACGAAGACGCTCATAAGTGCCTCTCAATGCCTCGGATAAAACCTTAGTTTCACCGATTATCGGCATAAAATTAGTATCGCCATTCCATCGCGGAACGATATGCAAATGGATATGGTCGGCTCGGCCAGCACCGGCAACTCTGCCGAGATTGAAACCGATATTGAATCCCTGCGCTCCCATCGATTCCTCTATCGCCGATGTAGCAATTTTCGTAAGTTTCATCATCTCTAAAAATTCATCGCCGATAAGTTTCTCGAATTCACCGATATGACGATACGGCGCAATCATCAAATGACCATTATTGTAGGGATAAATATTCAGCAGAACATAGCAAAATTTCCCTCGATAAAGGACATAATTATCATCGTCATGCTCGGTGTCTTTTTGTTTTTCGCATAGGAAACATTCATCGTTGTCGAGGTCGCCACGTGCAATATACTCGATTCGCCATGGTGCCCAAAGTTTTTCCATAGGTTTTACCTACCTTCTTCGTCAGACTTTGCCTGTCTTTAGCGTGCAACTTTTTTCTGAATCCCGATGAAGTCGGGACCTTCAGACAAAGTCTGAATTCCTTGTTGCACCTGATTAATAAATAACATTTCCTCAACTAAAAAGAGCCGACGGGCTCACTCCTTCGGGCAGGCGTTCGCCTGTTTTTTGTGCGTTGCACCCCTTCGGGTGTTTTTATTGCGTTGCGTCCCTTCCGACAAAGTCGGAATTCCTTTGCAACGCCAGATTAATAAACAACTATATCAAAATTTCTTGGCGACAATGAATTTCACTCTTGTGAAAGACCCCGATTTCATCGGGATTAAGAAAAAAGTCACCCTTAAAAAGAGCCGAAGGGCTCAAAAAGAGCCGAAGGGCTCTAATTGCTGACAGTAAGCAATTTACCGACAGCAATCAGTAT
>JAGGZE010000060.1 GCA_021162205.1 bacterium | reverse complement strand
ATTGTAAATTGTAATAAAGGAAAGGAAATTATATGGAAAATCGAATTCCAGAAATGTTTAGCTATGACGATATTTTGCTTGTTCCACAATATTCGGAGTTAATTCCAGCCGAAATCGATATTTCTTCGAAATTGACTGAGCGAATACGACTCAATATTCCAATCATTTCATCTGCGATGGATACCGTAACCGAACATAAAATGGCTATCGCACTGGCTCAAACAGGTGGACTCGGCATAATTCACCGTAATATATCTATCGAATCTCAGGTGGAGGAAATAAAGAAAGTTAAGCGGTTCGAGGCAGGAATGATTTCCGAACCATTGACTATTTCACCCGATGCTCTTGTCGGCGATGCCATCGATATTATGCAAAGTTACTCGATTTCGGGACTGCCAACTGTCGATAATGGCAAACTCGTCGGGATTTTAACTCACCGTGACCTTCGATTCGAAATCGATATGACACAAAAAGTATCCGAACTTATGACTAAAAACCCGATAACAATAAAAGAAGGATATAATTTCGATGATGCAAAGAAATTGCTTCACAAACACCGAATAGAAAAACTTCCCGTTGTCGATGATGCTGGCAATCTTGTCGGATTGATTACTGTAAAGGATATTCAGAAATCGAGCGAACATCCGAATTCTGTTAAGGACAAACTCGGCAGATTACTTGTCGGTGCGGCAGTCGGTGTCGGGAACGATATGCCCGCTCGTGTCGAGGCACTCGTCGCTGTCGGTGCCGATGTTTTAATTATCGATACCGCTCACGGCGATTCAAAAAATGTGGTCGATGCAACGAAATATCTTAAGCAAAAATATCCCGATGTCGATATAATTCCCGGCAATGTCGCCACAGCCGATGGCACTAAACGACTTATCGATGCCGGTGCCGATGCTGTCAAAATCGGCGTGGGTCCTGGTTCGATTTGCACCACGAGAGTTATCACCGGTTCTGGAATGCCGCAAGCATCGGCGGTTATGAATTGCGCTCGTGAGGCACAAAAACACGATATACAAATTATTGCCGATGGTGGAATTAGATATTCTGGCGATATCGCCAAGGCAATCGGTCTCGGAGCATCGGTAGTTATGTTAGGAAATCTATTCGCAGGCACCGATGAAGCACCAGGCGAAACAGTTCTTTTCGAGGGCAGAAGGTTCAAGGTCTATCGCGGTATGGGTTCGCTCGGTGCGATGAAAAAGGGTGCGAGAGATAGGTATCATCAGGAAAATATTCTCGATCCTGCAAAACTTGTCCCCGAGGGTATCGAGGGTAGAGTGCCATACAAAGGACCCGTATATGATGTTATATTCCAACTAATCGGTGGATTGCGTGCTGGAATGGGAATGGCAGGAGTGAAAGATATTTCGGAATTTCAACAGAAAGCGAAATTTATCCGCATCACATTCGCGGGGATGAAAGAATCGCATCCGCACAGTTTGATTATCACAAAGGAAGCACCGAATTATAAATTAAGTTGAGAATTGCGAAGGAATATTAAATAAATTATTCTGAATATTTTAAATAAACATTGGAAATTATATATTTATATATAATATAATCGAAAATATATCGGAGGTCTGAAATATGGCGACAATTTTAGTAATCGACGATGAGAAAAATATTCGTTTGCTCTACCAGAAGGAGTTAGAATCCGAGGATTATAAGGTTTTCACCGCTGAAAATGCCGAAGATGGTATGAAAATTTTAGAATCTGAAAAAATCGATGTGGTAATACTCGATTTGCGGATGCCCGGCACTCATGGGATAGATGCACTCGAAAAAATAATGGTTAAGCAGCGAGACCTATCGGTGCTTATCAATACCGCATATTCTGAATATCGTGATGATTTTCTGACATGGCTTGCCGAGGATTACATTATAAAATCATCCGATTTGACTACATTGAAGGAAAAAATTAAGCAGATATTGACTCGCAAAGGTAAAATTTAGCGAAAGATTCTTTTGATAAATCAAAACGATAAAAATTGGGAACGATATACATTATGGGCTATCATCGGTGCCGCGATTTTTAGACTCGTTATTTTCCTTCGATTTGGATTGACTCCACAGGAAAGTTATTACTGGAATTTTGCCCGTCATCCTTCGCTGGGATATTTCGACCATCCATCGGTTACACCATGGACAATTTGGCTCACCACGAAAATATTCGGGACAAATATATTCGGAATAAGACTCGGTGCGTGGCTCTATGGAATCGGCGCACTTATTTTTCTATGGCTCATCGCGAAAAAATTATGGGATGAAAAAATCGCATTCTGGACTGTGGTTTCAGCAATTTGCATTCCGCTGTTCGATGTCGCAGGGATGTTTTTTACACCGGACCCGCCGCTTGTCTTTTTCTGGCTCGGTGCAACTTTTTTCATCATTCGAGCAACCGAAAACGATTTATGGAAAGATTGGATTCTAACGGGGCTTTTTGCTGGACTCGCAATGCTATCCAAATATACCGCAGCATTTTGGTTTCTCGGTGCATTTATATTTTTACTCATAAACGAAAAACATCGCAAATATTTTTTAAGCCAAAAATTATATATCGCAGCAGTTATCTCACTTGCGGCATTTTCGCCAGAAATAATCTGGAATGCACAGCATCGATGGGCGAGTTTTTTATATCAAAGCACTCGCCGAGCAAATGAAATCCGACATTTGCGATTCGGTTATTTTTTTGGATATATCGGTGCGCAGCTCTTTGCGGTCTCCCCCATTTTATATATCGGGGCAGTGATAAAAATTTTGCGCTCGCCATTCGATTATATAAAAAGTATCGGGCAAAAAATAGAAGGAACGAAAAATTATCTCGCCGAACTTGTAATTTTATCCTTCTCGCTGCCGATGTTACTATTTTTCTCCGCAGTTGCGATAATATACTGGGTAAAACTCAATTGGCTTATCCCGATTTATTTTGTGCCGATGGCAGGCATTGTCGGATGGTCTATCGAACACAACAAAAAATGGCATTTCTATGGAATTATTCTCGCGGCGCTGACAACTTTAATCATCATCGCTGTAATGGTTTTCCCACTTGCGCCGATAACAGGTGAATTGGCATCGACATTCGGCTGGAAAAAGCTTGCAAATCGAGTGGAGAACGAACTTTCACAGCTCGGCGATGGCACATTCATTTTCGGTGCGGAATACAAAGTTCCTGCGGAATTGTCATATCATTTGCCGAATCATCCGCAGGTATGTGGACCGAATGTAATCGGGCTGCGTGGAATGCAGTTCACATATTGGGTGAATATCGACACACTAACAGGGAAAAATGCTATTTTCGCAATCGACCCGAGATGGGGATTTTCACTCGAGCGAGCAAAAAAACTTCTGCCAAAATATTTTGCGAAAATCGAGGAAACCGAGCCACTGCCGATATATCGTGCGGGTGCAAAAGTCACAACATATTACATTTTCAGATGCTATGGATATGAACCAAGAACTTTAGTCTTGGACAAATCGAAATAAGAAATGCAAATATTTAAACTAAAAACTTTTATTAGAGATTATTTATCTTTATATTTATATGGAAGATATAAAGACTATGTGAAGTGTAATATTTTGAATAATTTTTGATTATCGAGACGATAAATTCACCTAACTGATAATAGTAAACCAGTTTAAACGGATTTCGAAAAAGTCGGCATATCTCTGGATTCCGATGAAATCGGAGGTATATTTTATTCCGATACCGAATAAGAATTTACTTATTTTACAGAATTTTTAAATAATTATACATAGGAGAAAATTATGAAACATCGTATTACTTTCAATTTTTTTATTTTGATAATTATTCAATGCTTTCTTCTATTTTCGATTGCACTTTCTGCTAATTTCACTGTGGGAAGTGTTTTGGAATTTCAAAGTGCATTAAACACAGCGGAAACCAATGGCGAAAACGATACAATTAATGTTTCCGCTGGAACATACGATATAACCACTACGCTCACTTACAATTCAGGAGAGAATTATTCGCTAACGATACTCGGAGCAGGAATGGGTTTAACTATTCTCGATGGTGGGAATACAGCACAAATATCGAATCTTATGTCGGGAGCATCCGATGCAGACCTTACTATTAAACACATAACATTCCAGAATGGCAACAGCAGTGCGGATGGTGGAGCTCTCTATATCGAGACAACCCCCGCATCCATTACAATCGACAGTTCAGAATTCGATGGCAATTATGCGGTTACATTAGGCGGCGGTGTGAATGCCGTTTCAAATTCGGGGAATATTTATATTTCCAATTGCTTTTTCAGAAACGATACCTGCTACTATAATGCTGGCGGTCTCAATGCCGGTGTAACCGATGGGAATATAACTCTCACCGATTGCACAATCGAGAACAATATAGTTTTAGATTTAGTCGATAGCGCATCTCATGTCGGTGGCGATGGAGCTGGCGCATTGCTTTATATCGATAATACGGGAACAATTATTATGACAGGGAATACTTTCACAGGGAACTATGCTCCCGACGATGGTGGAGGTGGATTCACATACCAATTGGGAACCGATGTTTCCGTTACAGTGGCAAATAATACTTTCACGAACAATCACGCGGAACTCGGTGGAGGCGGTTTCTATGGGCGAATCACGAGTAGCGGAACGATGGATTTCGAGCACAATGATTTTTCTGGAAATTCCACTGCTGTGGGCGATGGCGCTGGCGCTCATATCGAAATCAATACGGGAACACTCGATTTTAACGATAATACTTTCATTGATAATATTTCTGGTGCAAATGGCGGCGGTGCCACAATAGAAAACGATGCGGGAATATCGCAAATAATGAACAATACTTTCACCGATAACCACGCTATTTTCAATGGTGCTGGTGCGAATATTTTCACCGAAAATGGAACTGTTACGATTAATAGAAATATTTCAAATTCAAATTCCGCCGAAAGTATCGGTGGAGGAATGTCGATTGCTACAACAACTGGAACCTTGAATATTTTCAATAATACATTCTATGGCGATTCTGCCGACGATGGTGGCGGTTTATATTTTTATTTCGACCAGGCAACCGCAATCGCAAATATTTACAATAATATTTTATGGCATTGTATTCCTCAGGCGATATCGATGTCCGGTGCTATGACAGTATCGGCTACTTATTCGGATATCGAAAGCGGAACGGGCGAACTTTGGTTCGGCATAGGTTGTATCGATTCATATCCATTATTTGCGGATACGGCAGCGAGCAATTTTCATCTGACCTGGGTTAATTATCCCATAGAAGATGCCACAAAATCACCCTGTATCGACACAGGTGACCCATCATCACTGAACGACCCCGATGGCACAATCGCAGATATGGGAGCGTTTTATTACAGTCAATCTACCGAAATAAATAATAATCATTCGCGAATACAATCTACTCACTTTAATCGAAATTATCCCAATCCATTTAATTCGACCACTGCAATTAGTTATTTCATATCTAAATCCCAAAATATAAACATTCAAATTTTCGATATAAATGGTCAACTTATAAAAACCTTAGTGGATAATTATAAAACAGAGGGAAATCACACAATTTTATGGAATGCGGAGCATTTACCATCGGGTATTTATTTCTGCAAATTGAAAACCGAAAAATCCGAGTTCACTCGAAGGATTATATTTATAAAATAATATTTTTCAATAAATAAAATCGTTACTCTTGCGTTGAGAACGCTTCTCTATCGTGAGCTTTCGCAGTTTTCTGTTCTTGCAGAACGATTTTTTCATATATATCGGGACGAAATAGTTTTATGAAATCGAAAACTCTATCGAGTTCGAGATGAGTGTCGAAACAAGGACCATTTGGACGAGACAGCAAAATACCATACACTGGAAGAGGATATACATCTACCATACCTTCGGAGAGGTCGCGTGGGCAAGCTATTGCAAGAATCATAGTCGGTCGAGACTCGATAACGACTCGTCTTGCCACTGTTCCACCCGTTGCGACATAGACCGAGATACCATCCTTTTTGTGAAAATCTACCAAAGTTCCCAATGGACATTTCCCGCACTTTTGGCAATTTTCGATGGACCAGGTTATTTTCCAGGGGCATTTGTGCCATTGAATACAGTGAGGCAAAAGTATCAATATTCGTTCGGGCGAAAATCTGTTCTTTTTCGCCTGCGCCCAAAAAAGTGCATTGGTAACTGCAACAAAGCTTTCACGCAATTTATCCTTATTCAATTTCAAAACCGAACTGCCTAAAAGATATACGAACGGTGGCAAAATTCGCATAGTGATTTGTGTTTTCCCGTGAGGATAGAGTAAATCTAAACCTGTTATGCAGGTGAGTGTTATCAATAATAGTCCGCCGCCGATAACGATTAAAATCGATGCGAATATGCCGCCGATAATGTATCCGATAATTTCAGAAATCTGAAAAAGTCTCGGCGATGCAAGATAAAAAATTATTATTAAAAACATTGCAAGGACAACGAATCCGAGCCATGCTATCAATATAAAGGGTGTTTTCCCCCACACTTCATCATTATCGAGTCGATTTTCTCTATTCGTTCGTTTCATCATTCTTTTTGAAAATTCTCTTTATCTTTACAAATACTTTTTTCAAAATACTTTTCGCTAATGCCACACCTCTCGGACCCGCTAATAAAAGTCCTGTGCCTGCCATTCCCCATGTTATTGCATATACGATTGTCGCGATCAACATATATTTTGGAGAATGATATTTTGCACTAAGATAACCGCCGAACATAAATCCAACCCAGCCGAGTGGTGGATTGACTATCAACAAAATAACCCCCGCTGTAAATGCAGTTTTACTCGCTCTTATTTTCTCGATTATTTTTTTCATTGTTTATCGATTCTCTAAATAAAAAACATTCGTCTACAAAATATAACTAATTCAATTTTATTCAAAAATCATATAAAATCAAATAGTTTTAACATAACAATAAAAAAGGCGAGTTCCCCCGCCTTTTTAAAGATAGACATCGTTTTCTAATTAACTACTTAATTAATAAAATTCTCTTTCTATAAATTCTATTATTCACAACGAGTTTAACAAAATATATTCCCGATGTAAAATCTCTCGCATCGATATCGAATTTATGTTTCCCTGCTGATAATTCACCCGAATAAATCGTAGAAACTTTCTTTCCCAAAAGAGAATAAACCGAAATATTTGCATCGGTTTTGCCGATATTATAACCGATATTCAAATCGAATGAGGTTACACTGTTAAATGGATTTGGATAAGGTTGTGAAATCGAAATCCCCGATGGCAACACTTCATCCTCTCGAACATTCACAGAACTTCCAACATCGATGAGAAATGCAATAGTATCCTTATATGCCCCGAAATTTGCGGATACAGCAATTGGAACAACAAGAGTTGTTTCCGGCGGACACGATGTAGATATAGTGAATACCACAGGCGAACCGCTATTATATGCCGAATCGCCGGCAGCGATTACCCCAAAATTCGCAGTGGAAACCGATGTAATATAATCTGTCGAAACAGCAGAGCAACTCGTGAAATTAGCATTGTCCATTCCACCATTTTTCAATCTAAATTTCATATTAACATTATCACCGGGTTCGATAATTCCAGTGGTTTTACTTTCATCCTGATATAATAGCGAATTCAAATAGTATAGCCAAGGGTAAGTTGCATAAATAGGTTCGACTGTAGTTATCCGCAATACTCTTCCGGACTGAAGTGTTGCGGCGTGAATATCGTATCCACCATTAAGATAATACTGCAAACCGACAATTTCATCGGGGGATTCAATTCCAACTCCGGCATAACCCGATATATCCACATAATTATAATAAAAATATAATTCACTATCTCCTGTCGGTGTGGAATAATAAGCGGGGTCGCAAATTTTAATCTGACAAGTGATACTTCCACCGCCATAGTAAAATTCGGTGGTATTATATTGAATTATAAATTGATGATTGGGTGAATCATAATATGAATAGATATCACCGCTGGTTCTATGAGGAGCGAGGTCGGACCATATCGGCCCGATAATTCCCGAAGGACCACCGCTTGTAGGAAACGCCTGCGGAGTGCCACTTCCACCACCGCTCCAAGCGCATCCAGGAGGAGCAAGAAATCCATTACTCGAAACCGATATGCTATCATAACTATTTCCATAAAATTTCATCGTAAATGGCAAAGCAATATCGGTAATTCCATCATCGCTATTTGTGATTGCAGCGATTGTAGTTCCAACACCTGTGATATCGACCCATTCGAAAGTAGGAGTGATTCCGCAAGAACTATCCGTATTATCTACTATATAATAACCATAAGAATCTGGACCTGTCGGCAATCCCGCTGTGTCGCCAGCAACAGCGAGCAGAATTTCGATTGTATCATAGGAAGTATACATCGGGCAATTTCCTGCGAGTGCTAATTGTAATGTTATATATTCGCCCGGTGATGCATCGGGTGAAACCGAAATATAATATGATGGTGAGGAAATCCGCGCTGTCATTCTTGTTATGTCCCCGAAAAAAGCACTATTCTGAGCTACAGCGACATCGCCTGTTTCACTATATAAAGTTCCACCCATACTAAAAACATCGGCTTGCGTATTATTAGCGAGTGTAATTTTCAATTCGACATCCTCACCCTGTTCGATTTGTCCATTGCCATTACCAAACGGCACAGTATCTATAATCTGAACATTATCGAGATTTGCATCGAATCTATATACCTCAGGTTGTGGCACAACAGTTCTTTCCCATGGTCCCAAAGTATCTCCCGAAATGACGAGTGTAAAAATGAGCTGGTCGATAGCGGGATGGTTCGCCGAGAGAACAAATGCGACGGTATCGCCATCGACAGTATCGTTAGGCGCTACATTTGGGAAAACTGTCGTGGAATCGAGTATCGTAATTTGTGGGTCATTCGTTCTGATAACTCCAACGAGATGAGTTCCAGTTTCATCGCCATAATTGGTAATTTTCGGGGTAAATGAAATCGTTTCGCCCGGATTTATTAAACCATCGCTATCGCCCGATATATCGTAATATGTTGTGGGAACGCAATATACAGCAATTCCGCCCATTATGGTGGGAATAGTATCGACATAAGGATAAATATTCGGACCTGTAACTACGAGTATAAGCGATTCAGCGGGATTCGCATAAACTCTAACCGAAACGAATCCCGAACTGTTTGTTATTCCGTATGAGAAATCCGAACCGTGATGAAGAGCCACACGAGCATTTTCCAGCGGAACACCATCGCGCTGGACAGTTACATCTACATTGACCGTTTCTGGCGGAACAGCATCGGGATGAGATACAACCGGTGGCATAATGGGTGCAGTCCAAATAAGCATTTCAGGGCTACCGAGCATAGATGTATTTCTAAACTCGAATTGAGCATTGGATGAACCGCTGAATTCTGCCCACAATTGGTTTCTACCATAAGTATATGCTTCACCGAGTGGATTAAGTTTTTGCGGAAAAAGTCCCTGAAATATATGTTTTGAAAGCGACGAGCGTTCTATCGAATTAGAACTAACCTGTGTCTGTCCAATAAAGCAAGTAGCGCCTTTGGGATGAGTCGGAGTAGTAGCACGCGTTGCGCGTTCACACATTCTTCCACTGAACATAAATCCGCCAGTTCCACAGGTAATCGAAATATTTATCGGGCATTTTCCATCGTTGTCGAGTGTATCGAGTCCACCTGAAAAATTGTAATAATAATCGGGCCATGCCTGTCCACGATACTGAACAAAACCTAATCCCGCCTCGACATAAGGTTGAACATCATAAAAATCATCGCCATTGCATCGACGAAAAAGCTGAACACTGGTAAATCCAGCAGGCACGCAGCAGGAATCCATCCCATAAGTCACCGCAACGAGATATGAAGAATCCCCAGGTTGAAGATTAGCACAATAACTGGGTGATATACTGTGGCTTTCACCATCTTCATTGACAATTCCGACCGCTCGCGCATACCAATCATCTGTCGTATCGGGTTGCTTCTCGTAATTCAAATGCTTTTGAACTATAACACTGAGATTTGCCGTGCTATTTCCCGACATCCTTCCAACAAAAACATCCGCAACTTCATCGCCGCCATCGAGATAACTGTATCGATGGTCACCATAACCTTCCGAATAACTTTGATAAGTTTCTATATTTTCAGCATCACCAACTAAAAGAACATAGGTCGGCGGTAATGCCCAGGTATCGTAAGCATTCTGTATGTATGCTTTAACCGATGATGTCGATGTGCCTGTAACATCGGTAGTCACAACCTTTGTGGGCATTCCCTGATAAAGTTTCCAATTTGTCCACGGCTCGATTTCACCCATAAAAGAAGTATAGCATATAATTAAAAGTTCCGCTCCATCGTCGGGATTCCATTCCTTTGCTGCTGGTGGTTCTGGTGGTGTCGCAGCATCGGGATTCACAAGACTCGCTTTATATAATTGCGCAAACCAAGCATTGTAAAGTCTCTCATCGTAAATATTTCCCTTTCCTCCCGAATGTTCCAAAGAAATTTGCAAATTCTTTATAAAACGAACACCGAGTTCTGGGACATATTCCACAGGAACAATATCGACACCGACAACACGGACACCTCGCCAGATATTATCCGAGCCGATTTTTACTGTGCCACCAAAATTTTGAGAATATAGTTTTTGGTCGGCAGGTCCAGGGATACCGAACTTTGTCGATAGTGAACAAAGCGGAGATGGTTTTATATCGAGCCATTCGCTCCATTCCACCGATATAATCGATATATCTAACCGTGCATTTTTGGGAACAGCTACCCAAAATGTTCTACCATACAGTTGCGGTCCATATTTTTCACCGCAATAACCGAAACCATCGAGACTTAATTGCGTATATCCCTCACCGATATCGGCGAGAACTGGATTGGGCAAGTCGATTTGGAACACTGTTCTATTGTAATCGTCGCTTAAAAGAGTCGGGGACACATCGGCAAAAATAGGAAAAATTGCAATCGACAAAATTGCAATCGAAACAAATAAATAACGCATTTTGCCCTCCTACTGAACAAACAAGTTTATAGATGAATATTTATTTATTCAAATCGATATATATATAGTTCAACCTGACTAAATTCTCGTCATTATCCATACAGAATGCTGCGCCGCCCTGAGATGAATATATATCTACTTTCACACCGAACCATAATGTATAAAATCCACCATTGAAATCGAATGGACAGTTCATATTATGATTCGAATCGAGATAATATGCCGCTCCATCGGCACTCGTAAATGTCTGCCTGATTAGATGAAAGAGATATGAACGACCATTGTTCTCATGTATAATATTTAGATATACTGTGATTTGCACATAATCGATATCCGCACTATCCCAGAGATGGATTGCAGATGAAATATCGTAATCTACTCTGACATCCGCCGGTGTTGCTTCACCTGTGAAAATCTGCAATCTTTTCCCTGTCGATATCCATTCCTGAATATATCTATCTTCGAGACCGCTCAAACTATCGATATATGCCACAGAATGAAGGACATTAAAAGAATCCGCATATACCGAAGCCATACAGCCATCCGATGCATATAATCCATAATTGAGAGCCTCGAATTCCGAACTGTAAATAGTATCCTGAAGACCCGGCGCAAGTTGAATAATATCGGCAAATGTATCGGGAGTTTCGGGATTAACCCGAACAATGGCATTTCCACACTCGATATAACCATCTGTATCCTTAATTTCCAGCACAGCAGTATAAACACCTCTTTTGTCATAAGTGTATGATGCGCTCGTATCCGCAACATCGGTATTGAAAATGTCGGGTCTTTCATTAGTCGGAGTCCATTCTCCCTCGGCTACGGCTGCTGTCGGATAATAATAATCCGATGTCGCATCGAACGATGGCTCTAAATCCCATAGAAAACTATCTATCACTGCATCGGAAAAAACCTCGCAGGAAAAGTCGGCGGTATTCCCGACCGTTATTTCCACAGGTCCATCGACAGCAATAATATATGGTGGGTCGATATTCGTGTTATTTTCCGGAGAACAATCGGGGCAATTGCAATCTTTGCAACAGCCACCGATGAATAACATCGACAAAAAAACGACTACAATAATCACATAAATTTCCTTTTTCATCTTTTCTCCCATTTAAATTTTTTGAATTACCGTATTAACATAATAAAAATAAAACTAATAACAAATATAAAACTTGACTCGACAAATAAATTTTCACACCCTTCGGATGTTCTCTTTGTGCAACTTCCCTGCCCCGAAAAGTCGGGACATTCCTTGTTGCACCTGAATTAATAAATAAATCAGTTATCTTAAAAGAGCCGAATTAACTGTTTTTATATCAAAAATACAAAAAGTGTAAATAACGCGTGAAAAGAATACATAATGTAATAGCAAAAAATGAATTTTCAAGAAAAAAAGTAATCGATTCACCGATATTTCCCATATTCCGCTCACTCCGTTCTTTTTTCAATCGAAGCGAACCTCGGAATTTTTGCATAATCCTCGATAATTTCATATTTATAATTGTTTTGCTCGATTATTTTCGCTATTTCTATTTCCTGCCCGATACCGAACTCGATTGCGAGAAAATTTGTCTCTATTTTAGCCGATGCCTTTAATAGATTGCGAATGAACATAAGTCCATTCGAGCCGCCATCGAGAGCTTTTCGCGGCTCATAGCGAACTTCGGGCTGAAGTTTATCGAATTGCCCTGTCGAGACATAAGGCAAATTCGCTACAATAAAATCACATCTATCGAATGGTGCGCAAATATCGCACTCAACAGGGAAAAATCGGTCTAACAAACCGTATCGTTCAGCATTTTTTCGAGCGATTCGCAATGCCTTACCCGAAATATCCGCACCGATAATTCGCCAATTCTTTCGATTTTTCAAAAGCGCAATCGCAATCGCACCCGAACCTGTCCCGATATCGATACCGAGCAATGGCTTATCGGGAAACTTTTTCAATATTAAATCTACTAAAATTTCGGTCTCGGGTCGTGGGATTAAAACATTTTCATCGATGTCGAGCAGAATCCCGTAAAATTCCCATTGTCCGAGCAAATATGCGAGTGGTTTTCGAGTGGAACACCGCTTTCGAATGATTTCATCGGCTTGCTCGAAAATATTTTGCAGGATAGTATCGTTGTTTATCGACATCACAGACAATTCACCGCGAGAAATTTCCAAAAGATATGCAAGCACAAGTTCAGACTCGATTTTTGATTCGGGAATACCGGCATTTTCCAGAAGCTTTGAAGCTTTTGTCATCCAATGAAAAATTTTATTATTTCTTTTCATCATAGGAAATTAGAATTTCTTTTTCGGAACAACCCATCCGATAATACCTGTTGTGCTTTTGCGAGGAATTAAAAGTCCCGCCGAATTCGCTGATACACCGATTTTTTTGCCATCGACTAAATCTATAATTTTTTTATTGAAATCGAGAGCGAAGTCGATATATCCCGGTGAAAAACGCAATGTATTCGTAAGCCCCTTCGATTTAGCCCGCTGGTGAACTATGACAGAAATTCTTCTCGCAACCGTCTCGGCAGACTCGGAACCGAAACAGTCCCACAATAGCGATTCCTTAACCTTGCCCATATCGGAAAGTCGACTGCTTTCGTTTTCGACACCTGCACCGATTGTAGATGCGTAGAGTGAAATAACTTTCGCAGTCGCCAAAATTTCAGCGAGTATAGCACTTTTTATTTTTATTCCATTTTCCAATTCGATAAAATTTTCTGTAATATTAGAGACATCGAAATCGGCAATAGTTATTTTAGTGTCCACTAATGCGAGCATCTGCGGCATTAAATTATTCACGAGGTCGAGGTCGGTCTGAGGCACTATCGCAT
>JAGGZE010000094.1 GCA_021162205.1 bacterium | reverse complement strand
CATTTTCTGCCGC
This sequence comes from bacterium, assembly GCA_021162205.1. Taxonomy (GTDB): domain Bacteria; phylum UBP14; class UBA6098; order B30-G16; family B30-G16; genus JAGGZE01. The sequence goes on along the minus strand of JAGGZE010000094.1, from coordinate 25,381 downwards.
TTCGAGCATCGACAGTGCGATTCTATCCTTGATACTGCCTGCGGGATTATTGCCCTCGAGTTTCGCGTAAATTTTCCTGCCAGCAGGAGCGAAATATTCGAGTTCCACCATCGGGGTATCGCCTATTTTTCGTAAAATATTTATTCTTATTCCTTTGAAAATTGTAGAATGCAATCGATTTTCTATTATCGAACATATTCATCTGCCAGATTACATCGAAATAAATGAATAAATTTTAAATATAAAAGGACAAATATTTTTTTCATCGTGCTATCCATTTTTATTGCGTAAAACAAATTCTTTACAAAAATATTATAAATGAAAACCATCTGAACTCCCGATTTCATCGGGATTAAGAAATCGGATTCAACAGATTCAACGGATTTCACTGACACAGTCCCGACTGGTCGGGACGGCAATGAAGGAGATACTCAGCTTTGAACAAGGGGCTGTTGCCCCTTGTTGATATGCAAGGCGCAACAGCGCCTTGTTCATATCATTGCCGTCTGCTTTAGCTGACGGTCATTGAATCCCTGGTTCATACATTGGTTGCCCAAACTGATTCGGTATTTAAAGAAAATAAATGAGAATCGCTCTTTGACAGCACTACCCAATGAAAGCACCCAGTAAAGACGCAAGATTTTGCGTCTTTACTTCATATAAATCGAATAATTATAGCGACAAAAACCTAATGAAAAGGAGTGAAATGAGCAATCGGAGCGGTACATTGCCTAAACAGAGCGGTACATTAATGAAAAGAGCGTTGCATTGACCAATATGAGCGGTACATTGACCATTCCGAGCGGTACATTGAGCATTCCGAACGGTACATTGACCATTCCGAAATTCATTTTCATCAATGGCACGCTCAGAACGACCAATGGCACGCTCGGTTTTAGTAGTGAACGGCTCGTTTGAACGATAAAACCGTTCGGAATGTAAATTTTTTGTCCAATCGACAAAATCTAAAGGAGGAAATCATGGCAAAAATCATCAACAATCAATTGACATCTGACGATGATGATACCCGTCAGGCTCGGCTGAATCTGCTTTCCGCCAATATCGACACTTATGCCGCCGAGCCCTTCGGCTCTTTTTGAGCTTTTAGCTCTTTTTAATTGGTTGAAATTTATTTGACTAAATCAGGTGCAACAATGGAACCTTTGGTTCTTTTTAGGGGCGACTTTTTTTTAATCCCTATAAAATCGGAGTCTTTAACAAGAGTGAAATTCATTGTCGCCCAGAAATTTTGCTCGAGCAGGTGCAACAATGAATTACCGATTCTATCGGTAAGAAAAGTTGCACAATAAAAACACCTAAAAGGTGGTTGAACATTTATTTGACTAATCAGGCGTTGCAAAGGAATGACAACTTTGTTGTCAGGGACGCAACGCAAAGAAAACACCTAAAAGGTGCCCGAAGGGGTGTTATGTTTTTAGTGTTGCTACTGGAATTATCATTTCCTCGATAGATATTCCGCCGTGAAGGAATGAATTTCGATATTGCCTTTCGTATTCGTTGAAATTAGTGGGATAGACCAAATAATAGTCTTCTTTTGCGATGATATAATTAGTTGTGATACCGAAAGTCGGCAATCGCCATTCTTTTGGGTCTTTTATCAATATTCCACCTTTGGGGTCGACATTAAGATTGTCGCCGTATTTGTATCGCAGGTTTGTGGATGTATCTCTTTTTCCATATGCTTTAATTCCGTGATGTCCTATTGTGCTTCCGTGGTCGGTAGTTAGAATAACGACGAAATCTTTTTCTCCGCTTGCTTGTCTTAGTGCTTTGAAAAGAGATGATTGCTCGAACCATGTTTTCATAACAGCTCGATTGCCCTTTTCATTTGGTGAAAGTTCTTTCAGCAAATCCGATGCTGCGCGAGAATGTGTTAATATATCGAGGAAATTCACCACGACCGCGGATATTGGCGATGAGATAAAATTATTTAGTCTTCGCACAAGACTTTCGCCTTCTTCGGGGTCGAGAACTTTTATATATTTTGAATCGGTGGGTAAATCGACACCTAATCTATCGAGTTGATGGTCCATAAGTTCGTGTTCGTATCGGTTATGTGAACCTATGTCGGTTTGACCCCTGCTCCAAATTTTTGGGTATGCTCTTTGAATATCGCTTGGGAAAAGTCCTGCGAATAGTGCATTTCTCGCGTAAGGTGTAGCGCTCGGTAAAATCGAGAAATAGAGGTCGGTTTTAACATTGAAATATTGAGCGAGAAGCGATTCGACAGTGAGCCACTGGTCGTATCGCATACAATCGATTACTACGAACATAACTTTTTTACCCATTTTAAGATTTGGGACAACATACTTTTTGAAAATATCGGGGGAAAACATAGGTCTTTCCGGTAAATTTGTATTAATCCATTTCACATAATTATCGGCGATATATTTTGAGAATTCACTATTGACTTCTTTTCGGAAACTTTCGTGTGTTTCGTTCAGGGCAATATCGGGTCTCTTATCGAATAACATATCCCATTCGGCGAGCCATTTACCGATTTCGAGCCATTCATCTGGATGCATTCGTGGGGACATTCTTTCATAGATATCGCGATATTCATCTGTATAATCTCGTGTGAGTTTTTCGCCGACTATTCTTTGAGAATCGAATAATTTTTTCAGGGATGTTAAAATCTGCAATGGGTTCACAGGTTTTACTATGTAATCTGTGATTTGTTGCCCGATTGCTTCCTCCATAATGTTTTCTTCCTCGCTTTTTGTAACCATTATGATTGGAATTCTTTTGCCTATTTTTCGGATTTGTTCGATTGCCGAAAGTCCATCCAACCCAGGCATCATTTCATCGAGTAGAACGACATCTGGCGGCGAAATTTTTATTAAATCGATACCATCCGAAGCATTCGATGCGATAAGCACTTTATAACCGCGCTTTTCTAAAAATTTTATATGCGCTCGTAATTGGTCTATTTCATCGTCTATCCATACTATTTTTTTCTGATTCACTTTAGAACCTCCAAATTGTTTGAGTTTTTTTAGAAATAGATTAGAAAAATTTATGATTTAGCATTTATTTCATAATAGAATTGTCGCGTGAATATAAAATTTTATACATATCCGTTTTATATATTATAACTATTCAAAATTATCATGCAAGGTTTTTTTTCGTTTTTTTAAATTTTTTTTAAAATAAATTAAAAAATACTTGCAATTTGCTTTTTAAATACATATAATATTATTTGTATATATTTGAAAATAATAGGAGGGATAAATTATGCATCGCTATTTTGCTTTAGGATTTTTACTAATCCTCGTCTTAAGTGTTTGGGCAATGAATATCGAGGATGAATATGGTGCCCGACCTCTTGGAATGGGCAGGACTTATGTTTCCATTGCCAACGATGGGTATGCCTCACTTTGGAATCCTGCTGGAATGGATTTTTTCAAAGAACGAACTCTTACCGGAATGTTTTCCCGTCTTTATTGGGGAATCGACAACGATGCTATCGGGCAGGGATTCCTTTCCTACATTCATCACTGGGATAAAATGGGTTCTGCAGGAATTTCTGTCGCTCAACTTTTCAGCGAAAGATGGTGGGAAACTCGTGTAGCTCTCGGTTATGGTCATAAAATCGGAAGGAATTTCTCTATTGGTTTTAATGCGAAAATTCTCAGAAACGAGGTTGTCAGATCTAATATTTCCTATACACCTCAACCTGGCGATGATGAACATGGAATAGTGGATCCAAGGGACGACCCATTTTTTGAAAATTATGGCTGGAACAAAATGAGTTTCACAGCCGATGTCGGTATGATGTATCAACCGAACCAAAAGCTTTCTATCGGTCTTATGGCAGCAAATTTAACTCAACCCGATATGTCTTTTCAGGGAATCGGTGCCGATGGTGCCGAACCGATGAGCATCCGAGTCGGTGCATCTTATTGGATAAAAGACCATATCCTGCCTGCATTCGATATTCGTTACCTTAATGATAAAATCAATGGAAAAACACTCATCAGACCTCATCTCGGTGGAGAATATTGGCTGAAAGGTAAAAATATCGCATTTAGAACCGGCTATAATCCCGAGGAATTTGCATTCGGTTTCACTTACCGTTCACGCAAAACATTAGATTTGCAAATCGATTATGCTTTTATTTATCCTCTTTCAGATATTCGGCTGACAGGTGCTACAAGTCATAAACTTTCTGCGACGCTTCGTTTTCTTCCACCCGCCAAACCACTATTCGACCTCGCTTTAAGGACATCGAAAATGAGTGTGTATCCGCAAAATGCTATTATCGGCGAACCTATTTCTGTTAAAGCTGTCGTAGAAAATCTCGGTGAACGACCTGTTACTAACTATAAAGTGTCTTTATATTATGAAGACCCTGAGCAGGGTTGGGTTCTCGCTGCTCCTGTGAGAACTGTCGATGAAAAACTCGTTTCCGGAGAAAGTAAAGAACTCGAATGGGATTGGACAGCCACAGAAAAGGGACATTATCAATTCTTTGCATCGGTCGATGACGATGGCATCTCGATTCCAAAAGTTCACAGTTCGATAGATGAAATCGATGAGGACAATAATACAGGATTTGTGGAATTCAGCGTATTCCCACTTCCTGAAGGCACTGTTTCCCCCGTCGATAATAGTCTCGAAATTTCTCAGGTTACGCTTGTTCGTGAGGAGGAACCGATTGTTCCGGTTATTTTCTTCGACCCGATGGCTCACAGAGTCGATGAACGATTCCACCATATTCTCGAGGTAATTGCAAACAGACTTACTGAAAATCCCGATATCAATATTAATTTATTTGGATATTACAATCCTGAATCCGATGGTGATATTCCCGAATTTGGCGAGAAACTTGGACAAAACCGAGCCAAAGCTGTTCGCTCGGTGCTTTTGGTTAAAAATCCTCAGGCTCGCAGTCAAATACATATTGCCGATGTAAAAACTTATGACCCATCGTTCCATCGCACAGGCAAAAGTTCCGACCATCTTCCAAAAGATAGACCGCTTGCCGAGTCTGAGAATAGGCGTGCAAAATTAAAAACTTATGTTAAAGGTTTTCAGGATTGGGAACCTGTCGTCTTTTTCAATAATAATTCGTCGAAGGTAGCGAAAGGAGCGTTGGAAACACTTCGCAAAGAAGCCGATAAAATTCATCGAGTAATGGAGCGGAATTCCGAGGTTATTTTCTTAATCGAGGGATTTGTCAATAAAAATGAAAAGAATCCTATTAAACTTTCATTCGATAGAGCATACAATATTAAAAAAGCTCTCGGCGAGATACTCGGTGAGAATTTCGTCAAGAAATATTCGAGAAGAATATTCATTCGTGGAAATACCGATACTTATGCCGATAAAGGCAAGGCAAGAATTGGAATTTCCGGTGAAAGTTTAGTATTCCGTCCTATGGAGGGCAAGTGGGCAGCTAAGGATTATGAACTTCAAGAAGACCAGACAAATTTTGTTAAGATTACATCGCATGTCGAAGCCGGTGTCGATAGCTATAAGGTTTCGGTTATCGATGAAGATGGCAAACTATTCCGAACATTAGCGAAAGGTTCGGGAAGTATTCCATCGGGCGTTCCGTGGGATTGGCGTGATGAAAATGGTAATCTTATCAATCCAAAAACGAAATATTATGTTCAACTCGATATCAAGGATAGACTGGGACAACGTTTCACCACAAAATCGGATCCTGTTTCGGTCAATGTTAAAAAACGCCAGCAGGAAATCGAGACTTTGATTATCGTTCAGTTCGTATTCGATGAGAAAACATCCGAATCGAAGTTTTTGGAATCCCGTGTGGAATATATCGCTCGTAAGTTCATCGAAAAAGCACTCGAGCCGAAGAAATCGCTTCTTGCCGAGGTCGGTGGACATACCGATGTTATCGGTATGCAGTTTAGAAACAGAGAATTGTCCCTTTTCCGTGCGCAGAAAGAATATGAGAACCTTCGGCAATACCTTATATATTTACTCGGCCTATCCGGCGAAAGTCAACTCGATAACTGGTTCAGAGAACATCATACTACTTTAACCTATAAGGGTTATGCCGATGCTAAACCTTATATTATAACCAAATGGCAAGAGGGCAAATTGGTTAAAAAGGAAATCGGAAACGATACTCTTCCTGAAGGCAGAACGATTAACCGTCGTGTTGTAATCGAGTTCTATATGGAGAAGGAAGGAGCGAAAAAAGCTACTAAGGAAGAGATTCCACCACAATCTATGAGATAGCGAATATTTAAAATAGAGCGTTCCTTAAAGATTTTTTGGGAACGCTTTTTGTTTAGAATATAAAAATTTGGAGGGGAAATGAAAACCTCTATTGTATATCTATTTATCTTTATTTTCGTAAGTATGGTTTTTGCTCAATGGCCCTTGATTCATTCCCAAAGTGATTGGCATTCTGGAGCGGGTTTGACCGATACCACAGGTAATTGGGAATTTAGATATTCTACGAGTGGCGGAATCAATTATGCTACTTCTCCACTTATGCTTCTTGCAGACCCTTTAAGTTGTATATATACAAATTGGGTTTCGCATACGATAGATAATTCTCCCGAAATCGGCACATTCAATTGGTGTGTGCGAACTGCCGATATAAATGGCGATGATATACCCGATATTGTAGCGAATTTATCCGACGATGCCGATGCTGTAACCGCAAGAGTTGTATGGTATGAGGGACCCGCGACTGGATGGATATACACCCGGCACGATATTTATACTTATTCTCCTGTAACAACTGTTGCGGGTGCATTTCCAGCCGATATCGATAATGACGGCGATATCGATGTTGTTGCAGCCGATACACTCGGGCTTTATTGGTTTGAAAACGATGGCACAGGCGGAGGATGGGCACAACATACAATTTATCCCACAGCGTATGACCAATATCAGGGTTGGTATTACGATGTTGCCGATGTCGATGGCGATGGCTGGCTCGATGTTATGATGACAGAAGTCGAAATCGACCATGGATTTCTTTTTGACAATGTTTATACATATTGCACTATTTATTGGAATAGTGGAAGCGGACCTGATTACTTCGATTGGTCGGGACCAGCTCCCGGTGGAAACACATTAATTAGCGGTTGGGGAGATGGTGAAGGACAATTTTGGCGAGCGGTATTTTTCGATGCCGACCCGGCGGATGGTTTTTTAGATGTCGCTTATGAAAGAATTTCTTATTCTATATTAGGGGGATTCGATAAAGATTCCCTAATCATAGAGGTTCAGAATCCTGCAAGAACTTTTAACTATGCTTATTCTCATGTTATAGATGCTTATTCTATAAATATGGGGCACGATGGATTATGGAATAACGATTTCGATGGCGATGGCGATGAAGACCTCGTTGTAGCGGTAGCAGATAATGATTGCGCTTCTATTTCTGGGTGTGATGATATAGGATATTTTTTCCTTGTTCAAAGCGACCCTGGCGATGCCTTTTCATATCATCCAATTGTCGATGATGTGAACAGTTCATACGGCGACGGTGCAATTATGTTCGATATGGACAACGATGGAATGGCGGATATTGTCGGAACTTGCGATAGTGTCGGTTTTTTCCGAAGGACAGGACCACTTACTACCGATTTTTCGCTTTTCCCAATCGATAATATTCCAGGAACGGGTTATACTACACATTTTGCTTCTCACTGGGTTTATCCATACAATATGGATAGAGGAGAATGTTCCGGCGATGCCGATATCGACTTACTTATTACATTCGATAACCATGCAGGTGACCAGGAATTGCGTATATATGAGAATGAGATGTTCAGTTTTGTTACAGCTGGTTCTCTTTATTCTGCAATTCTTGGAATACAACTTCCCATAGATACCTGTGTTACTTGCTCACTATACTGGGAGGGCTGTCAAATACCCGAATATACTATAAATGTTTCTGGACGAATGGGAGCATCGCTTGCTGAATGTCAGGTATCATCGTGGTCTGCGCCATCTTCATCGCCATTTCACGAAACACCGTCGGGAACTCAAATAGGAGAAATTCATACGCCAACCGATACTCTTTGGGTTCAATATAATATTATGGTTAATCGAATAGGTGGAATAATAGACTTATCGCCATTGATAGATTCGGTCTGGGTAAAAATATTCACTATTCCCTGCGAATGCGAGACGATTCAAGCTCAGTGGATTTGCCCGACACCTTGTAATTCATATACCTCCTGCGCTGCTCAGGTTATGCAAGTAGTTCTATGGACAGATTCTACAACTATAGATACCAATGCTGTATATTTCACAATTAGCGATGGTGTGAATCCACCGTATCCACTATCGAGTTCAAGCATATATATTTCAGCTTCTTGCTACGACCCACCCGATTGCGATTCGGTATTTTTTGAAATATCGGGATTGACATGGACCGATGCTACAAATGTGACAATCACACTCGATTCGGCATTTACAACCGATGGATGTCTAACTATTTTCGGTCCATAACGCAATTTTTGATGCCTTTAAAATCCTTTTACTGAAACCCATTTATAAAATTCTTTACACCTAAATACCATGTGCGTAAAGCAGACAAAATAAAAAATGAAAAATACTCGACATTTCAGTTTTTTTTTGTATATTTCGATAATTAAATTAGGAGATTATTATGAATAAACTTATTCGAGCAACGATTTTATTATCTTTTTTCACTACATTGATTTTTTCAGAACCTGTGGTCGATTTAATCGATGATGCTCCTCAAAATACTGTATTCGAGATAAGTTTCGACAATCCCGTTATAATTAAAATCGATGGTGGTTTTTCGATACTCGGGATGGATGGTTTTGGATATCGAGGCGAGCGATATGGTCCGCAACTTTATGGCAGAGCGTTCAATATCGCTGTGCCGAAAAATTCAGATATTTCCGTATCGATTATTTCTGCGGAATGGTCCAACTGGCAAAGAATTACACCATCGCCGATATGTTCGCTGACAACTCATTATGGTATTCTCGGTCCGATGGACGATAAATTATATTCTCGACATTGTGGTGGCACAGCTCGAAAGGTATACGACCAGATATGGCGCGGTGTTCGAGTTATCGGTGTAGATATTATTCCTGTCGAATACAACCCTGATTATGGTGTGCGGTTTATGAAAAATGTGATTGTCTCGGTTTCGCACACCAACGGGAAATTGCCGATTGCAGATAAAAGATTATATAATCCCGTTATAGGAAAATTATATCGGGCATCGCTTGTGAACCCGGAATCTGCGATACCTGAAAATTATATAAGTTCGAGAATGTGGAATCCCGACAACGGAGCCGAACTTCTTGTGATAACAAATTCTACTTATCTCGAAAATTCTCGACCATGGATAGATTGGAAATTATTTATGGGAATGCCGACAATAGTCGTGCTGACAGATACAATCGGTGCGACTGTCGATGATATTAGAAATTTTGTATATAATGCTTATCACAACTGGGTGATTCCACCGATGTATTTATTGATTATCGGCGACACCGAGCAAATACCGACTTATACGGATTATACTTATATTATTTGCGATTTATACTATTGCACAGTCGATGGCGACGATATTTTTCCCGATATTTTGCCGGGCAGAGTTTCTGTGGATGATAATACACAACTGCAATTGTTTGTTCGTAAATTATTGAACTATGAAAAAGAACCCGATACCACAGACGATTGGTTTGCACGAGCAATCGGTATCGTCCGCCGAGATGATTGTCCATATATGGGACCTGTGGATTCTTCATATGTTGCAGCTGTCGAATATGCAATGGCGGTATGCAGCACAGCGGGGTTTACATCCACTCCGACATTTATAAATTGCGATGGCGTTACTTATGATGATTTCGCTCCATATTTTATTGCTGGCTGCAATTTTGCATCGTATCGCGGACAGGCAGTATCGGATTGGTGGAATCCATTCGGTGATATAACAACTTTACCATCGGGGAAAAGATTGCCGATTTATGTATCGATTACCTGCGCTACTGGAACTTATCATATGGATGGTTATCCTGCCGAATATGTTACTCGAGCGGGCACTGTGAGCAATCCCCGAGGCGGGGTCGCATGGATAGGTCAGGGAAGATGCAGTTCGAATTCGCTCGAACGCTCATCGCTTTCTAAAAACACATTCACAGGATTTTTCGAGGAGAATTTAAATCAAATCGAAGCCGCTCATCAATATGGTAGAACCGAAATGTATTCAGAATTTGGCGGTATTAGTGCCGCACGAGTGGAATATCAATCATCGGGACTTGTAGGAAGTCCCGAGATGGCTGCCTGGACAGCATCTATTGAAATACCGGAAGTTATTTATATTGACAATTTACATCTCGGATTTAATTCGGCAGATTTTATTGTAAATCGTCTCGGTGTCCCTGTCGAGAATGCTCGAGTATGTATTCATATCGACGATAGTCTTTACTATGGCTTAACCGATGCCTTGGGATTTGTCCAGATAGACTGCAATGTCGATATTGCCGATACTTCTGATTCCGCAATCGTGGTAGTCACGGGACCGAACATCTATCCATACACTAATACTATGTCGATTTCTATGCATGGAGTATGTATCTCTCAAATTTCGGCGGAAATTAGCGATATAACAGGCGATACCGATGGTCTTATAAATCCCGGCGAAACAGTGGCTCTGATTCCTAAAATTACGAACCTCGGCGACACCACAGCCCCCGCACTATCCGCTGTGTTCCGGATAGACGATACATCGATTACGATGCTCGATTCCGAATCGACATTTCCACCTATAGAACCTGGGGATACAGTTTATGGCGACACGATTAAATTTCGGGTATCGGCAGAGCATCCCGCGCTTAGTGGCGAGAATGTTATAGTTCAAATACATTCCGACGAACTTGGGACATTTATCAGATATCTGAGTCCGCCGATTCAAATTCACAGATTCGAACCGAATATCGCATCGTTTAATATTTTAGATAGTTCGCCATTCGATAATGATAATGGCAGAATCGAACCGATGGAGCATATTTTCCTTTCCATATCGCTCGATAATGAAACTCAAGCCGATTGTTTCAATATGAAAGCCAGAATTTTAGATACTTATCCTTTTCTTATAAGGCAGGATTCGACAGATTTTGGCGATTTGAATCGCGGTTTTAGTGCGGAATCGTATCCCGATTTCCTTTTCGATGTTATGCTCGAAGCCGAACCCGGCTCTACATATCAAATTCCACTTGTCATAACAGGCGAATGCCCGATGTATCCGTATTGTGATACACTTTTCATCCCCGTTTCTATCGCTCTTTGCTCGGATACCGTTCAAGGACCTGGACATTATGGATATTACATAATAGATGAGACGGATTACTCATCGGGGCTCGCTCCGAATTACGAATGGAACGACATATCCGACTTCGCCGACGAAATATCGGGGATTACAGATTCCGATGATAATACAGTCACGATAGCACTTCCGTTTCCGTTCAAATACTATGGGCATATATTGGACAGTATAGCCGTTTGCAGCAACGGGTTTCTCGCAAATCCCTGGACCACGACGACATCTCCAATACCTGGGTATATACCATCTTCATCCGAGCCGAACGGTATAATCGCACCGATGTGGTCAGACCTCGCACCTCAGCGTCCAGACGGAGGAGATATTTATTCTTACTATGATACTTTAAACAATCGGTTCATAATTCAGTTCGATAGCGTAGAGTATTATTATGACATTTACGGCAATGTCTCTTTCCAAATAGTTATTTACGATACTGTTAGTTATCCGACACCGACGGGCGATAACGAGATTTATTTCTACTATGAGCATATAGCGACTTCCAATGGCTATGTTATCGGAATAGAATCGCCCGATGGGACAGATGGACTTACTTATTATACTTATCATTATTTAATTACATCGGATTTGGCGATAGAATCTAAACGAGCCATACGAATAACCACGAATGTTCCCAACGATAGTCTTCCACCGTGGCTTTTCTACTATAGTTCGCTTTCATACGACGATATCACTGGCGATGACGATAGTATTCCAGACCCTAACGAGCAAATCGAGATGAAATTCGAGATGAAAAATGGCGGAAGACAAACGGCATATAGCACGATTGCCAAAGCTATTTCCACAGAATATATTTCAGCTGCCGATGATGAAAGCGATTTCGGAGATATTATAATCGGTGCGGTCTCCAATAATTTTAGCACTCCGATTAGATTTACGATTTCGTCAGTTTGCCCATCGGATACTTATTTAGTTGTGCCTATCGCAATTTCTGCAAATTCGGGAGATTTAGAAGATACACTGGCATTTTATATCCACATCGGCGAAAGAACAGGTATTTCGACATCTAATAATGAATTTCCACAGAAATTCTCACTCGCTACTGTATATCCAAATCCATTCAATAGTTCGGCTACAATCGAAGTAAATGTCCCGCAAGAAAATAAAGGAAAACCGAAATTGAAAATTTCGGTCTATAACATAGCAGGGCGAGAAATTTCTACTATATACGATGGCTCGATAAATTCGGGGAAGCATAGATTCCTATTCGATGGCAGCGATTTACAATCGGGAATTTATTTTATAAATGCTAATATTCAGAATAAAAACTATTTATCGAAAACACTTTTGATAAAATAGTTCTATTTATCGAATATAACCGATTATTTCGATAGAGAAACCGGGATATGACTTGATTTCCCGATATTATTGTTGTGTATCATAAGGTCGTTTCTCGCCGCAGCAATCGAAATATTTTCCTTTTCGCATTCTCACAGGCGGTTCTCTATATGTGCCGAGTGAATCGATATTTCCACAAGATTTCGATGCCTAACAGGTATTTCCATAAAAGAGTTCTTCAAAATATCCAAGAGGAAAAATGAGGTGTGCGGAAAAAAAGTGTTATCCATCGTTTTAATTAAAAAATTATAAAAAATAGTTTGAAATTATAAAAAAATATCTTGACATAAAATTTATCGAAAATATATTAGCACTCATCGCAAAGGAGTGCTAACAATTTTGTGATTCGATACAAAATCGATTAAACTAAAAAGGAGGTTCAACAATGCAATTCAAACCACTCTATGACAGAGTAATTATCCGACCCCTCGAGGAACAGGAGGTCAAAAAAGGTGGTATTATCATACCCGATACCGCTAAGGAAAGACCTCAGGAGGGCGAGATTATCGAGGTCGGCGAGGGTAAACTTACCGATGATGGCAAAGTCATTCCCCTCAAAGTCAAAAAGGGTGATAAAATTCTATTCTCGAAGTATGCCGGCACGGAAATTGAATTCGATAATCAGGAATATCTTATTATGCGTGAATCCGATGTGCTTGCAATAGTGGAAATGTAAATTTAAGGAGGTAATTAAAATGAGTTCAAAAATACTGGAATATTCGACAGAAGCGCGTGGGAAAATTAAATCGGGTATTATGAAACTCGCGAGAGCAGTTAAGGTTACACTTGGACCCCGCGGAAGAAATGTTATACTCGAACGCAAATTCGGTTCGCCTACGGTTACCAAAGATGGTGTATCAGTAGCAAAAGAAATCGAACTCGAAGACCCATTCGAAAATATCGGTGCTCAACTCGTTAAAGAAGTGGCATCGAAAACATCCGATGTCGCCGGCGATGGCACAACTACTGCGACAGTTCTTGCCGAAGCGATTTTTCTCGAAGGTATGAAAAATGTTACTGCTGGTGCAAATCCACAGGCATTACGCAGAGGATTAGAAAAAGCTACAAAAGCTATCGTGAACCATTTATCTGAAATGGCGAAAGATGTATCCGATTCACAGGAAATCGCTTATGTCGGCGCAATTTCAGCGAATAACGATATGCAAATAGGCAAGCTTATCGCCGAAGCTATGGATAAGGTCGGTAAAGAGGGCGTTATCACAGTGGAAGAGGCAAAAGGCACCGAGACTCATCTCGATGTTGTCGAGGGTATGCAGTTCGACAGAGGATATATTTCACCTTATTTCATCACCGACCCCGAAAAGATGAATGCAGTGCTCGAAGACCCTTATATTCTTATCTACGACAAGAAAATCTCGGCGATGAAAGATTTACTGCCTGTTCTTGAAAAAATAGCCCAAACAGGTCGTTCACTTATTATCATTTCCGAAGATATCGAGGGTGAAGCTCTCGCTACATTGGTTGTCAATCGTCTTCGTGGAACACTCAAAGTTTGTGCGATTAAAGCACCCGGTTTTGGCGATAGAAGAAAACAGCAACTTCAGGATATCGCAATTCTCACAGATGGACAGGTAATTTCTGAGGAAGTCGGTTTCAAACTTGAAAATGCCACTCTCGAAGATTTAGGTCAAGCTAAGAAAGTCGTTATCGACAAAGATAATACTACGATTGTCGAGGGTAAAGGCGATAGTGAAAAAATCAAAGGCAGAGTTAATGAAATCAAGGTTCAAATCGAGAAAGCAACATCGGATTGGGATAAAGAAAAATTGCAGGAGCGCTTGGCAAAACTTGCCGGTGGAGTCGCAGTAATCAAGGTTGGAGCGTCTACCGAATCCGAGATGAAAGAGAAAAAAGACCGTGTCGACGATGCACTTCACGCAACTCGCGCAGCAGTCGAGGAAGGTATCGTTGCAGGCGGCGGAGTTGCACTTATCAGGTCGATTTCTTCGCTAAAACATCTCGAAAAAGAACTCAAAGGCGATGAGAAAATCGCTATATCGATACTTCGCAAAGCATTGACCGAACCACTTCGACAGATAGCGGATAATGCAGGACACGAAGGATCCGTTATTGTGAATAAGGTTATTAACAACAGAAGCGATTATGGTTTTAATGCCGAAACGGAGAAGTTTGAAAATCTCATAGAAGCAGGCGTTATAGACCCGAAAAAGGTTGTTCGTTCGGCATTGGAAAATGCGGTTTCGATAGCATCTCTATTGCTAACCACCGAAGCTATAGTTGTGGAAAATCCCGAAAAGAAAGAACAAGCACCTGCTATGCCTCCAGGCGGAGCTGGCGGATATGGTGGATATTAATAATCCAATTTAAGCGCTGTAACCACTGCAAGCGGATTATTCCATTAAAAAGGCGACTCTTCACCGAGTCGCCTTTTCTATATTTCAACGCAATATTCTGGGGATATTAGCGAATTTATATATGTCCCATTTTCGATGACGGTTCTACCCCAGACAACCGAATTTGCAATACGAACATTCCCCGATATTTTCACCGAATCGCCTATCGATGCGAAACCTGAAATCTCGACAGTGTCATCGATTCGAGCCGATTCGGCTATCCATATTTCCTTGCCGGTATAATCTTCGATATATTCGCCATCGACTAAAATTTTTCTGTGCAGTTCGAGGTATTCTCGAATAGTTCCGAAATCGCACCAGAAATGTTTTTCAAAAAATGCACCGACTTTTTTCATCTCGACAAATGGCATCAAATATTCGACAAGCGAACCAAATCTATCATTGGGAAATGTTGCGATAATTTCGGATTCGAGTATCGCTACCCCCGAATATGTCGATTTTTCCAATCCATTCGCGACTTTTTCCCCTATCGGCACAAAGCCCGAAACGATTTCGCCATCGACCAAAACAGAATTTATTTTCGGTTCGTCGATTACAATAAGCGTCGCAAGAAAATTATTCGATTTGTGAAATTCGACTGCCGATTTAATATCGAATCGCTCTAATACATCGCCATTATGGACGAGTATCGTTTCATCGGGTTCACCGATATTTTTAAAAATATTACCGATACCGCCAGCTGTCCCGAGTATTTTGTCTCGCTCGACAAAAATCGATACATTTGTCCCAATCGGTGTTATTGCAGTAACCGACGAAATCATTTTGTCTGCAAGATGATGAGTATTAACAAAAAAATTATCGATTCCATTCTCGGTGAGTCTTTTGAATACATAATATAATGCTGGTTTCCCGAGTATCGGGAATAGTGGTTTCGGCAGAACATTTGAAAATGGTTTTAATCTCGTTCCGAAACCAGCGGCAAGTATTATGGCATTTTTCATCATTTTATAAACAGTAATTTTTTAGATGCAGTAGAATTTTCGCATCTCAGTATCGCAAGGTAAGTTCCAGATGATAAATTTGTAGGATGCCAAATAATATTATCGATTTCTTTCACGATTGTTTTCTGGAACACGATTTTCCCCGAAATATCCATAATGATGAATTCCGCCGTTTTCTGGTAAGGAATTTCAATCGAAATTTGCGATGTCGAATTGAATGGATTAGGATATGCAGTAATCGAGATTTGTCCCGGTTTTTGCGAATGTCTTTCTCGGACAAGCAATCCGTGAAGTTGCTCGTATTCATAAGCCGCCATCGAGACAAAATCGTCCTGAATATCTACGAGATGTGCACTATCGGCAGGTTCTTTATTCCAGTTCGAGACATATTTGTCATACATATTCCAAAGCGAATTTCTGAGCGGTTGAAGAAAATTGTAAATCGTTTGAGCGGGAAAAGTATTAAAATAAGTAATCGAACCACAGTCATAGATTTGTTCCCATAGAAATCTACCTTCGGTGCAAAAATAATTATCGTTGCCAGTAAGAGTTTCATTCACGAAACCGAGTTTCACCCACATCGGAATCGGCGCTGTATAATACGGTTGACCAAATCCACCCCAAACTACAGGATATGATAAATCGTCCGAAAAATTTTGACCGACTATTATTTGATACGATGTAGTCAAAAAACGATTCAGCGTATTTGTAGTATTGATATATCCATAAGGCAATGTTCCAAAAGTTCCATCGAATGGCAATGGATTCGGGTTCAATTCATCGGTTACTAAATCCGATGCAACCGACCATATATTATCGACAGATATAGGCAATAGCGTATCTATCGATGCTCTGGCGTGAATGTATCTATCGTATCCTCGCCTATCCGAATCGTCGCCCGAAATAGCGAAATTCGTTCGCACAAGATACCTGTCCGGCGATGAATTCGCGCTGAAATAAACATAGCTTGTGCAGTTCGATTCGACTATGCCGGTATTACCATATTTATCCATAATACCATAACAGTGAGTCGAGCGAAGTCCAGCAGTCGTGTCGGCTATAAGTGAATCCATCAGTTCGATGAAATCCCAAACATTTTCACAATGCGATAGAGCGAGATACATCACCTGTCCATCTGTTAAACCATACGGCTGGTTCGGTCCCTGATTGTAAGTATCCGTATTGACAATTCCGAAACCCGCATCGTTAGCACCGCCATAGACCTGATTATCGACACCCTGATAAGTGATGCTGATAAAACGATGCTCATCCTCGACATAAATATATTGCTGTCGATAGTTGGGAACATCCCTGTTTTTCCATAACATAGGACGGCCATATTCGGTGGCATCGGGAGCAAAAACAGCGATAGTGCATCCCAAAGATACCGATAATGTCGCTAACAATAGAAATATGTATTCAAATTTTTTCATACTAACCCATTATATTAAATATGAAAAATTTGTCATTTGTCAATACCTTTAATGACCGACACCTTAATAATCGACATCGAGAAATATTTCCTACATTTGACTATCGGTTTTTGATTTTATTTAATTTTTTCCATTTCGGAAACAATTTCGGGATAAAGCGGAAATGCTTTGCAAAGTTCCATAACTTTGTTTTTCACATCGGCGATAACTCGTTCATCATCGATATTTGTCAGAACTTTATAGATAAGTCGAGCGATTTCTCGCATTTCATCTTCCTTCATCCCACGAGTGGTGATAGCGGGAGTTCCCAATCTCACACCGCTTGCTATGAACGGTTTCTGCGGGTCGAATGGAATAGTATTGCGATTGACAGTGATTTCAGCTTTCCCGAGTCCCTGTTCGGCCTGTTTCCCTGTAACATCGAGCGAACGAACATCTAAAAGCATAAGATGGTTATCGGTTCCACCCGAGACGAGTCGAACACCGAGTTTGGTGAATTCTTCCGCCATCGCCTGTGCATTTTTCACGATTTGTTGCTGATATTGTTTGAATTCGGATGTCATAGCTTCTTTAAGTGCAACAGCTTTCGCAGCGATAATGTGCATAAGCGGACCGCCTTGCATACCGGGCATAACTGCCTTATCGAGGTCTTTGGCATATTTCGCCTTACTCAAAATCAAACCGGCACGAGGTCCGCGAAGTGTCTTATGCGTGGTAGTCGTTACAAAATCGCAGTATGGAACAGGCGATGGATGAATCCCCGCAGCGACAAGACCTGCAAAATGAGCCATATCCGCCACAAGAATCGCACCGACTTCATCGGCGATTTCGCGAAATTTCTTAAAATCCCAAAACCGCGGATACGCAGATGCACCGGTCATAATCAATTTTGGACGATGTTCCAGCGCGAGTTTGCGGATTTCATCGTAATTTAGCATCTCGGTTTCTTTATCGACACCATACTGCACGATATTGTAAAGTTTCCCAGAGAAATTTACAGGATGACCATGAGTCAAATGCCCGCCGTGAGATAATTTTAATCCAAGAATCGTGTCACCGGGCTGAATCGCTGCGAAATAAACTGCCATATTTGCCTGAGAACCGCTGTGCGGCTGAACATTAGCGTGTTCCGCACCGAATAATGCCTTTGCTCTATCGCGAGCTAAATCCTCGGCGATATCGACAAATTGACAACCGCCATAATATCGCTTTCGAGGATAGCCCTCGGCATATTTATTCGTCATAATCGAACCAGCAGCAGCAAGAATCGCAAGGGATGTATAATTTTCCGATGCAATCAATTCGAGACCATCGGCCTGTCGGCGAAGTTCGAGATAAATCGCATCGAATATTTCAGGGTCGGTGCGTTTGAGCGCTTCGAGAAACATTTTGCCTCCTTTATCGATGATTATTCATTTAGGTTCCTGCAATATATGAGAATTTTGTCATTTCGAGCAAAGTGAGAAATCTTTTCTCGTTTATTTGAAAGATTTCTCGTCACTTCGTCTCGCCGTCGCTAAATGAAATCGGGAACAAAAAACCTTCCCGATTTGTCGGAATTGCACACAAAAAACAACAGAATGCTGCTATCTCACCAGCGAAATTCTAATCGTTCGAGTTCGGTCGCCGGAACTTAATTTGGCAAAATATAATCCACTCGGTAAATTATCCGCCGACCATACAAGCGAACTGGTGCCAGCATCCAACTTTTGCTGGTGAACGATTCGCCCCGAAATATCGGATATTTTGATTGTCCCATTATTTTGAAGCGAATAATTTATTTTGCATCGAGAATTAAATGGGTTCGGTGTCGCACTAATAAAGAATGTCTGCGGAAGTTTCTCATTTTCAGCGATTCTTGCATAAGTAGAATCATCGGCAATTTTGATGTCGTCGATATACCATCCACGGCTTGTGATTGCAGCATCGCTTGCAAGTTCGAATTTTATCCATACAACAGGATTTCCGCTGCAATCGTATAGTGGAACATCGACTCGATGCCAAAAATCGCCTGTTTCCTGGTCGCCGAATGCACTTTCGAGCGGCATAAATGGATTATGGTCGCCGATTGTGCCATCGTATCCATCGGCAGGTCTGACAATCTCCCAACTTTGGCAAGAATCGACCGATACTTTTATATTTCCGCCATCGGGGAAAGTGCCGAAAAATCCTGCCTCGAATCTATACCAACTATAAAAACTTAACAGAGGCCAATTAACCTCATAAAGTGGCAACTGAAGAATCAGCGACCAATCGGCATTGTTACTATAATTGCCTGCGAGTCGTGTCCCCCAGCATTTTACACCCGAATGAGCGCTATCGGGACCGACAGTAGGAATTCCCCATTCCCAACCATTAGTATCGGGTTCGGCGATTAGACCGCCATCGCCCGTTTCGAAACTGTCATTGTAAAGTTCTGGAGCGAGCATAATACTCAAATAAGTCGTATCGAACCTATCGACCGAGAACGGAATGGAATCCCGTGTAACAAAATGAATTTTAGAAACACGAAGGTAATGATTGCCGATAGAAACCGAATCGAAATAGAAATCGCCAGCAGTATCGGTGATAGTCGAAAGTCCGAGGTCGGCTATTTCAACCAATGCACCTGAATCGGGTTCATAATAAGCAAGGTCGACATTGCCATCGACAACACCGAATGCCTGATGGTATCCAAAATCATCGATATACCATCCGAGGTCGGATGTCGAGCCATCGGATACGAGTCTAAATCGCATCATAACTTCCCGACCGATATAATCTGAAAGGTCGAAAGATGAATAAACCCAGCTATCGCTCGAACCTGAAAAAGCATCGCTACCAGATAATGGTCCAGTAGTCATCGCAGTCGGATAGCCATCCTCGGGGTCGACAATATTCCAGCTTAATCCCTCGTCGGTCGAAACCTCGACAACTCCGCCATCGTGTCCCTCTTCGGTTTGATAGTAATGCCAAAAATCTACGATGGGCAAAGTAGCTGTCGAAACATCTATATGTGGAGTATATAAACTCCAATCGGCATTATTGTCGTAATCGCCATTGAGAACCGTGCCATAGCATCTTCCACCACTGTGAGGCGGAAATGCCGGCGATGTAGCGAGAAGCGGACCGCGTTCCCATCCACTACCATCCCCGATAACAAAATCGCCAGTTTCCATTTCAAAATTGTCGAAATATGGCGGCGATGCAATCGGTGTTGCACGAAATCTAATCGCAAGTGAATCGTGAAGACAACCACCGGTAGATGTCCAGGTTCCAACCAAAAGTCCGATTGTTCCTGTTTCATTCTCTATTCCAACATAAGCGGTATGATAAGTAGAGCCCAAAGGTTCGACATCGAGATATTGATAGACAATTTCTTTGCGAGTATAATATAAAATAATTTCAAATTTGAATGCCGGGTCGGGATAATGCGAGATTTCGCAAATATCGTAAAATTCAATTACGAAATAGTCGCCGAAATCCTGATAATAAACATCTCCCGGACTGGATGGCGGATAAAGGTCGGTTGCATATATTGGAAGCCATGAATTTGGGTCGCCTGGGTCGGGCAATGCACTAAATGAATAACGATGACTGGTTGTATAGCCCAAAGCCGCCCAGCCATTAGAACAAATTGTAATCTGGTCGTAATCGATATCGTAATATTCGAATATGCGTCCGAGGTCGACAGTTTCACCATCGTCATCGTGAAATCCCAGTGGAGTTCCTGTCGATGAAATCTCTATCCAATTAAATGTCGGACCACCTGGTTCATCTGAATCTACCCATCGATAGCCGAATTCATCGGGACCACCACTCGATGCGAAAAGCAGTGTGGCAAAAACGATTAAAATCAAAAAATACATTGGATGTTTCATTAGATAATTCCCCCTATTAAAAATTATCTCAATAATAAATTATAATTTCAAAAAATCAAGATATAGTTTTAAAAATTTTTTAAAAAATCGATGAGCGAGTTTAATTCCGATTTCGTCGACAATTAAGA
This sequence comes from bacterium, assembly GCA_021162205.1. Classification (GTDB taxonomy): domain Bacteria; phylum UBP14; class UBA6098; order B30-G16; family B30-G16; genus JAGGZE01. The sequence continues at coordinate 3,947 of JAGGZE010000094.1, read as the reverse complement.
AATTTGAAATTTGGATTTTGACATTACTTCGACTATTTTTTAATGCGTGAATCTATGATTTTCACCAAATTCTGATTGCATCGTCCAAGTTCATTATCGTTCCCAACAATTCCCCATGTAAGCAATTTTGAATCGACCCACAAACTACCGAGAATTCTTTTATTCTCCACAAAAATAAGTGTATAATCCAGAGAAATTTTTTCATGTGGTTTCATAATTTCGATATTGAATTGCGCGGTGATTTCCCGTATATCCGACCTGTCTCCAAATCTAATTTCGGTATCGCTATCATTGAATCTGATAATTAAACTGTCCGATTCTGCGAAAATATTCAACAGGGAACGCGATTCATCCAGAGATGGCATATCGGCATCGGTGCGCCGAGCATAAGGAGCACATCCCGAAAAAATATTAGAAAAAATAAATATAAGGAAAAATATAATCCAAAATATCTTATGCTTTTTTCCCGGCAATTTTTGATTTTTTATCATTTTCTTTTGGGTTTTTATATTTTTTATTTTTACAATTATACATCATTTCATCGGCTTGGGCAAATAATTCATCTATCGAATAATGTTTTTTCGGTCCATATCGAGAATAACCGATACTAACAGAAATTCTGAAACTATAATTCAAAGATTTATTATAGACTTCGATATTTCTTTGCAATCTATCGATAAGAATTTCGATGCTTTTCGTTCTCGCCTCGAGTGCAAGCACAGCGAATTCATCACCGCCGATACGGGAAATAATATCAGAACGGCTAAACGATTCTTTCAAAATATTGGCGGTTTCCATCAATGCAATATCACCGACATTATGCCCAAAATTATCGTTTATTTTCTTTAAGCCATCGAAATCGATAAAAAATAATAACATTTCTCGAAGATTCCTATCGGCAAATTCCATCTGCTGTTGTGCGAGAGTGAGAAAACCGCGACGATTATACAATCCAGTAAGTTCATCGACCACAGAAAGAGCTTTAAGTTCGGCAAGCATTTTTTGACGCTCGATGGCATATCTGATAGAGTGCTCCAATAAAATTGGTGAAATATCATCTTTTGAAATATAGTCCTGAGCACCGCGTTGAACAGCACGAACAGCAATATTTTCATCATTACAACCTGTTAATATAATTATCGGAATATTGGAAATATTTGCCTTAACTTTATTAAATGATTCCATCCCCCAGCTATCGGGTAGCATCAAATCGAGCAATATAATCTCGACATCGTTTTCCTCGATGTATTTCAAACCCTTTGTGAGAGTATTTTGCCATTCGACTTCGTATAAACCTTTCTTTACTTCCGATAATAACTCGACAACCAATCGGGCATCGCCGGGGTCATCCTCGATTAGAAGAATTTTTGTGTTGATATTTTCCATAATTCCTCACCTTTAAGGTGTTTTTTGCTCGTTGCGTTCCTGACAACAAAGTTGTCATTCCTTTGCAACGCCTGCTCAATCAAAATAACTTTTGAAACTTCTGGGCGACAATGAATTCCGTCCGGACGGGAGACCCCGATTTCATCGGGACCTTTTGCTTCGTTCAATTCCCTGTTGCACCTGATTATTCAAAATAACTTTTCTCCAATTAAAAAGAACCGAATGGCTCGGCGACAATGAATTCCATCCGGACAGGATGCTGCTTTCCCTTCGGGCAGACGACTGAAGTCGTCTGTTCAATGTTGCATTTCGCATGATATGCCTCCTGTTCTTTATTGCGGTATCGTAGTGGCATATGGTATATGTCCTTCATCTATTGGTGCCCCTACGATAATTTCTGCATATCCTGTTTTCCCGAAAAACCGCTTCCTATCGGTGATAGTCTCATAACTATTTCGGCTCGTCTATATATTTTCGTTCGTCTGCACAAAATCGCATTTAAAATTATCAAATTCCCTTAATCTTCACATTATCATAATAGCGAAAATTTAAGCTGTGTCAATTTGTTTTCGGACGATTTTTTTTGAAATGAATTAAATATTATTATTTCTTTCGGATTTTATAGGTATTGTGAAAAGAAATGTCGAACCATTACTGGAATTGGATTCGACCCATATTTTGCCATTATGATGCTCGACAATTTTTTTACAAATCGCAAGTCCGATTCCTGTTCCTACATATTTATCTCGACTATGCAAACGTTGAAATATCACGAATATTTTATTTTTTGCATCACTCGGGATTCCTATTCCATTATCCTTTACCATAAAAAGCCAATCGTTATTTTTTCTATCGGTTGAAATTGCGATTGCAGGCGGCTTCTCGCTGTGAAATTTTATCGCATTGCCGATTAAATTCTGAAATAACTGTTCCATCTGAATCGAATCTGCCATTATTGTTGGAAGTGAATCGAATGTTATCTTGGCGCCGGTTTCTTTTATCATCGGTCGAAGATTATCGATTACATTCTCGACAATCCTGCCGATGTCGGTCGGCTCGAAATCTTCTGCATGTGAACCTACACGAGAATATTGCAATAAATCATCGATAAGCAACCGCATTCTTTTTACGCTATCGACTATATAACCCATAAAATCGTCGGCATCGGAATCGAATTTGCCTTTATATCTTCGTGAAAGAATTTCGACAAAACTTTTTATATTCCGCAGTGGCTCCTGTAAATCGTGGGATGCAATATATGCAAACTGCTCGAGTTCTTTATTGGAGCGTTTGAACTCGTGAGTTTTTTTCATAAGTTCGATTTCTGTATGTTTTCGTTTTATTGTATTGACAAAAATTTCGCCGACCATTCGCAATAATGCAATATCTTCATCGGACCAGGATTTTTCCTTGTTATATGAATCGAAACCGATTAGTCCTATAAGTTGCCCTGCATAAATCATCGGCACATTTATCAAGGATTTTATTCCACAAGATTTTATATCGAATTTTCCCGAATCTGAATATTGAGATAACTCATCGATATTTTGGATTTGAACAACCTCGATATTTTTAATCTTTTTATAGATAGCAGGGATTTCTTTGTATATCATTAAATTGTCGGATTCAGAATTTCGATTTGTTTTGCTCCAATCGAATGCACTTACCATTCGTTCGAGTTTCTGCGAATATATTGAAATATATCCTCTATCCATATCTAAAAATTTTGTGATTTTGCTCAATGCTTCGGTTATTTCGGAATCGATTTTATCGAATTTAGTATTTATAAATCTTGTAGATATCATTGCGATAAGTTTTTCAAATTCGAGTCTAAATTTTAAGGCATCCTGAGCGATTTTGCGTTCGGTAATATCTCTTATAAGTATGACCGAACCATCGCCACCGCTTAGATTTCCCGTTATAACCTCGACCTGAAATTTTGTGCCATCTTTTTGAGTGGCGATTGCAAACCCGATATGAAAACCGCTATTTTCGATATTCTCGAGAATTTGATTTTGAAATAATGTATCATCGAATTCAAATTTATATAGAATATCGGTGTTTTTCCCGATGATTTCATCGATTTTATAACCGAACAGTCGTAAAATTGTCTCATTACAAATAATTATTTCCCCATCCGAATTCGTAACGAGCAGAACATTGGGTTCGATACTATCTATAATATTTTTAAGTTCCTGTTCGTGGCAAAAAGTTTTTCTCCAACGGCGATATGTAATGAAAAGCAATCCCGAAAGAAGTAAAAATATTAAATTTATGAGAAAATGAGCCAATGGGATTTTATTATAAAATGATAATATATCGTAAATTTTATTATTTATATCTACAGCTATACTAAAAATAGCCAAAATAATCGACAACAAAATGACAATAATCAAATCTCTCGCGATATTTTTGCTATATCTAATTTTCATATTTATTTACCCCAAAGAAAGAAAATCCCATATATAAATGCCTTCTTCTATACATTACTGGGAATAAAATAATTTAAGTCAATGGTAAGCTTGAACGAAAAATATTTTATTATTTATATCACTATGAAT
>JAGGZE010000069.1 GCA_021162205.1 bacterium | reverse complement strand
GCTCTTTTTGAGCTTTCAGCTCTTTTTAGTGGCGACTTTTCTTGCCGATGGAATCAGCAATTCATTGTCGCCGAGAAATTTAGATATGGTTATTTGATTGAGCTAGTGCAATAATGAATTTCCACTCTGGTGAAAGAAAAGTTGCACGATAAAAACACCCGAAGGGGTGCGATATGACTACTATGCAAATGTTCACATTGGTTGCTGGACTTAGTTTGTTTCTATATGGAATAAGTCAGGTAACGAGGAATCTGCAAAAACTTGCGGGATCTTCTTTGAGACAACTTGTCTCGAAGTTGACCAGGAACCCCGTTCGGGGTTTTTTTATGGGTGTTATCGTAGCGTTTTCGCTTCAATCGAGTGGTGCCGCTATTTTAATGCTCATCGCATTCGCGAATGCAGGGCTCATATCTCTTATTCGCTCGGTCCCGATAATTTTGGGTGCCGGTATTGGAAGCACACTCACAGTTCAATTGCTCGCATTTAAAATATATAAATTCGCGCCGATTATAATAACTATCGGTTTTGTGATGCTATTTTTCATCAAGAAAAGGGTCTGGCATTATACTGGGCGTGTGATTTTCTCATTTGGATTGGTATTTCTTGGAATGGCGATTATGCGTGATGGTATATTGCCGATACAGAATAATCCTGCGATAAGTTCTATGACTCAATTTTTTGCCGAGGCGCCGTTCTGGGTGGCTATTATCGGATTCGTTCTCGCTACGATTTTCCAAAGTAGCACAGCGGTTCTCGGTCTTCTTTTAACCTTTGCATTCACGGGTGTCGTGGATTTGCATTTAGCATTGCCGATTGTCATCGGAGCGAATGTCGGCTCGTGTATGATAGGTGTAATCGGTTCTATCGGTGGGAAAACCGAATCCAAAAGAATCGTATGGGCGCAGCTTTCGATGAAAATCTTTCTTGCAATTATCGTTTTCATATTTCTTCCATACTATGAGCATTTTATACAATTTATCGGTGGTTCTTCCGCGAGGCAAATAGCTAATGCACACACTTTGTTCGATATATTGGTGGCTTTGATATTTTATCCGCCATCGGGGAAAATAACGAAATTATTTATAAAAATATTTCCAAAACCCATTGCGACCGATGAATTCACTCCGCTATATCTCGATAGCACTACTCTGGAGAACCCACATCTTGCTATGGGGCAATCGACCAAAGAAATTATACGAATGGGCGAGATAGTTCAATCGATGTTCGATGATTGGGGCAAAGTATTTTTCTCGAACGACTCTACACTGCTTAAAAAACTTATAGCGGATGATGATAAAGTAGATATTCTTCAGGAGGCGGTTACCGAATTTCTTACGAAGATGTCTATGGATGAATTGGATGAGGAAACTGCATCGCTTTCTGTGATGCTCGTTCATATCGCATTCGAGCTCGAACATGTCGGCGATGTTATCAGCAAAGACCTTGCGGTTCATACAAGAAAGAAAATCGAGGTCGGGTATTATTTTTCCGATGAGGGATTTTCTGAAATACTATCATATCACAGCGAAGTGCAGAAAAATTTAAAATTTGTTCTCGATGCTATTCCATTACGAGATAAAAAACTCGCGGAGCAGGTAATTTCCAAGACGAAAAAGCTTGTTGCGAAGGAAAAAGAGCTATATCGTAGTCATGTCAAGCGTTTGCGTCGTGGATTGAAAGAAACCGAGGAAACAAGCACAATTCACATAGATATATTGAGCGATTTGAATAAAATAAATTTACATATATCCTATATCGCCTATGCGTTATTGGAGAAAGCATAGATAGAACGCATTTGGAACTTGTTCTGAATAAATATTTTAGAGAAATATGAATATCGGAATAGTAATATTATCACTTTTTATAGGGTTTTTCATCGGCTGGTCGATTTTTCGCAGGAAACCCCGCAAAATTAGATTGCAGAATAGCAATATGGATGAAATTAACGAACTCGGCAGAGCATTAGCACACGAAATCCGTAATCCGCTGAACACGATAAAGATGAATATTCAACTTCTCGGTGAGGAACTCGGCGAGGATAAAAAGTTTGCGAGAATCGAATCGGAATTGTCCCGGCTCGATGGGATATTGAAAAGTTTTCTATATTATACAAAACTTCCAACGCCATCATTCGGGAAGATAGATATAAACGATATAATCGTCGATGTAGTAGAAATAATTCGACCTCGTTCGGAAAATATTTCTATCGAGATGCGACTCACTCAAAATCTGCCAAAGATAAATGCCGATGGAGCATTATTATCCGAAGTCCTTCATAATTTGATTCAGAATGCAATAGATGCATCTAATGATAATGGCACAATTATTGTCGAGTCCGGTAGACAAAGTAATAATATATTTTTCTCTGTATCGGATAGAGGAGCGGGAATTTCTCCAGAGATGCTCGATAAAATTTTCAAGCCCTATTTTTCAACCAAACGAAGTGGTGTCGGTATCGGTATGGCTGTGGTGAAGAAAATTGTGGAGGCCCATAGCGGAAAAATTCAGGTTCAAAGTCGTCTCGGTAAGGGAACAAGAATTGTTATCGAAATAGGAATAATTTAACACAAATTAAACAATTTTTATTTACTTTTATATTTTTATTTATATATATAGATACGAGGAAGAGAGAATTATTTATACAGCGCAGCATTTTACGACATACTAGTATTTCAGGGGCAGGACAGCGCATTGAGACTGAAAAAATAAGCGAGGGGATTTGAATGCTTCTGAAAAATAAAAGAAAAGGTTTCACATTAGTCGAGTTGATGATTGTCGTCGTAATTATTGGAGTTCTTGCTGCGATGGCGATTGGAAGATTTCAATCGGCTCGTGAGCGAGTCGATATCGCTCAGGCAAAACTGTGGGTCAATAGAATTGCCAAAGCTGTAGAAACTCTCGGTGCTGAAACTGGCGAATGGCCCGCGCATACGCCAGCGGGTTATATATGTTATTGGGGCAACAATGAAGTCTGGGATTTGAATTCTGGTCGAGCTGGTATAGTTCGAGATGACGATGATGAACCATTCGCAGAATGGGCAGGTCCTTATATGGAGTCGGTGCCATTAGATCCGTGGGGGAATAAATATTTTATAGATACCGATTATTATCCATTAGGAACACACAAATGGGTTGCTGTTATCGGTTCGTTCGGACCGAATGGAATAGGAAGAAATGTCTACGATGATGATAACATATATGTCATTATATCAGTCGATGAACTCCCATCGGAATATTATATTAGTAGCAATTAACCGAATATGATACTATTTTTGGGGGAGGGGGAATAATCTACCAAATTCTGCTAATCCAATTTTTCGTATTATTTTAATAGTTATTTAAGTTTGTTGCTTCCCATTATAAACTTCGATTGCCTTTGCTAATATTTTTATTGCTTTTCTCATTTTCTCCGACTCGAGAACATAAGCGATTCTTATTTCCGAATGTCCCAATCCATCTGTTGCATAAAATCCTGGACCGGGTGCAACCATAACAGTTTTGCCATCGATTGAAAAATCTGTGAGTAAATATTTAGCAAATTTCTCGACATTATCGATAGGAAGTTTCGCCATAATATAAAATGCTCCCGCTGGCTTTTTGCATATAAGTCCTGGAATTTTCATTAATTCCTCGTAAGTAATATCCCGTCGCTGCTTATATTCTGCGACCATCTTCTCGAAATAATCGTCTGAAAGTTGCATAAGAACAGATTGCGCTGCATATTGTTCGATTGTCGGCGGGCAAAGTCGCGCCTGTCCCATTCGAACTGCCGAATCCATTACCGCTTTGTTCTTCGTGATAACCGCACCGATTCTCGCACCACAGGATGAAAATCTCTTAGATATCGAATCTACCATAATGCCTCTTTGTAGAAGTTCGGGGAAATGCAAAATGCTCGTGTGTTCACCCTCGTAGACAAATTCCCGATAGACTTCATCGGAAATCACAAATAGGTTGTGTTTTTCGGCAATTTCAGCGATTGTTTCGATTTCCCGTTTTGTGAGAACCGTGCCTGTTGGATTGTTCGGCGAGCATATAAATATTGCCTTCGTCCGTTCATTTATTTTCGACTCGATTACATCTTTCGGCGGAAGATGATAACCCTGTTCGGGCTCGGTCGTGATTGGAATCAGGTCGATATCGGTCATCACAGCATATCCATTGTAATTGGTATAGAATGGTTCGAAAACAATTATATTATCGCCGGGGTCGGTAACGGTGAGCATCGCAAACATAACAGCTTCGCTGCCGCCTGTGGTTACGATGATTTCATCGGAATTTATATTGATATTGTTAGCTCGATAATATTTTACAAGCCATTCGCGGTATTCGGGGATTCCCTGCGAATTTCCATAAGCTAAAACCTTGGCAGGATAGCTGTGAACCGCATTCCAAAAACTTTGCGGCGTCTCGATATCGGGCTGACCGATATTGAGCGAATAAATCTCGATTCCTCTTTTGCGCGCCTCGATAGCATAAGGCAATAATTTCCTTATCGGCGATGCTGGCATTGCTTTCGCTCTATCTGAAATATTCATATTAAAACCTCCAATGAAAATTATATTTAAATTTTGCAGGTTCCATATTATATAAATTAAATTTAACTCATTCCCATTAAATTACTTCAACTTTTTGTCAGAAATGACGACTCGAGTATTTCTTTTACTTCGGGTCTAACAAAATGATTTTTCCAATCGAGTGTGCTAATCTCGTTTGCGATAAGTTCGATTTTCGATTTAATAGTAAGCGATTTGTTAATGAACAAATAGAGTTTATCGTCGATTCGGCATAATCCACCGGAAAGTGTTCCCATCCGCTCATATCTTACAATGACGCCCAATTTTTGAGCGAGCCGTTCGAGTTCCCCTATGATTTGTTCCTGTTTCATATCGAGATAATCGGGTCGAATTATTATTCCATCATAAGTTGCCAGTTGCCAAGTTTTATATCTTTGACTCTCAATTGGACATCTGGGTCGCCGAAATATGTGTTCTTTTCGATAACCACCGCAAGATTAACCGGGCGAGTGTGCATTGTGATACTGTTTTTATATTCACCGAAACCGAAACCGATTGTATCGATTGCGCGTGCAGAATTGCGAATTTTGAAACGCAAATGATTTGCACCGACAATTCGCGGCTGCCCAATTATTTCAGCATTTTCAATCAAGAAAATAGGACGCATATTTTCCGGTCCGAATGGATTGAAAAGTTCGAGCCATTTTATAAGATTTAGGTCGATTTCCTCCGGTAATATTTTTGCATTTATTGTCAATCGAGGAATCAAATCATCATCCTCGATATGCCCCGATGCATATTTCTGAAATTCTTCCTTAAATTCCTCGATATTATCGGGTTCGATACAAAGACCTGCGGCATACTTATGACCACCGAATTTACTTAAAAGATGACTTGTATGACGAATTGCATCGAGCAAATGAAATCCAGGAATAGACCTTGCAGAACCTTTACCGATGCCATCGATTGTGGAAATCATAACTACTGGACGATAATATCTTTCCACAAGTCGCGATGCGACAATACCTATCACACCGAGGTGCCAGCTATCACTCGAAAGAACGATAGCACGGTCGGTCGGTTTCACTGTTTGTTCTGCAAGTTCGAGTGCCTCGGCAAATATGCGTTCATCGAGTTTTTTTCTAAGTTTATTTTCTTCCTCCAACTTTTTTGCCATCTCGAGCGCTTCTCCATGCGAATTAGAGGTAAGCAAATTGAATGCGAGTGATGGATTGCCTATACGCCCGACAGCATTCAATCTTGGAGCGAGAACAAAAACTACATGCCAACTGGACAGTTCATTTCCCAAAAGTCCGGCGATTTGCAACAAAGCTTTAATACCGGGTTTCGATGTGCTTTCAAGTGTTCTCAGACCAAAACGAGCCAAAATCCTATTTTCCTTTGTCAAGGGAACAATATCTGCAATCGTTCCCAGCCCGACTAAATCGAGATGTTTATGTAAAAAAGTTTTGTCCTCGCCGAGAGCCTCATACAGAGCATCAGCTAATTTATAAGCAACTCCAACACCTGCCAATTCACGAAATGGTGTATCCTCCTTAGAAAGTTTGGGGTCGACAATAGCGACTGCATCGGGTATCCTATCGCCAGGCTCGTGATGGTCGGTGATTATGCAATCCATACCTTTCGAACGAGCATATTCGACACTATCGATTCCTGTAATCCCGCAATCGACGGAAACCAATAATGTAGCACCTTTTGATAATGCTTCATCGATTCCCTTTTCAGATAAACCATAACCCTCGAGCAGTCTATCAGGAAGATACCAGATTACATCTGCGCCGAATCTATTTAGCACATAGTATAAAAGTGCGGTCGAAGTGATACCATCGACATCGTAATCCCCAAAAATAACGATTCTCTCTCGATTGCGCAAAGCTTTAAGCAAACGTTCTACAGCTTTATCCATATCGGGAATTAAGAATGGGTCAGCAAGGTCGGACAAAGATGGGTAGAAAAAAGATTTTAACTCCTCTGGTGTTTTAAGACCTCGATTGACAAGTATCTGAGATATAACAGGCGGAATACCGAGTTCTCTTGCAATATCGATTGAAAGCGATGATTCCTCTCGTTCAGCCAATACCCATTTCATAGGGTAACCTCCTACTTTTTCAGGCATTTGGCTGAATCGCTAAAAAAAGAGGAAAATCATAAGCCGGGTTCTGTCGCTTAAAACTACTAAAATTATCGATTAGAAATCGAGTTCGATTTTTTAAAAATCCAAAAAAATTCCTGATAATTAGCAGTAAAAAGCCAGGGATATTTATCTTGCCTTATAGGTTACCCCAAAGGTCTTTGCGGTCCACCAGAGAACATAAAATAGCCATAAAATTCTCTATTCGACCTTGCTTTCGCACAGGGCTTGCCATAACCGACTGTTTCCAGTAGGCATAAGGAACTCTTACATTCCTAACATTTCACCCTTATCCCGAATAGTCGGGACGGTATAGTTTCTGTGGCGCTTTCCGTTCCTTTACAGGACCCCCGGATTACGGGGTGTGCTGGCTCTTGAAAGCCCGGACTTTCCTCCCATTAGGGCATCCCCTCATTTCCTCCTTTATTTTAGCAACTCAGCAATTTTTACTATCGCGTTTAATATATGATTGGAATCGAGCGAATGCAAGTTTTTTCTTAATAAATTCTATTTATTTTGAATTGTTCGTTTTGCATTTTACATTAAAATTTAACAATAAAAAACCCCCGACATTCATCGGGGGTTTTTATTATTTTGATGTTATAGACAGCTTAGATTATACGAGTCCTTGAGCTATCATAGCATTTGCAACCTTGACAAATCCAGCGATATTCGCTCCATCGACATAATTTACGAAATCGTCTTTTTTGCCATATTTGACACAGTTTTGGTGAATCGACTGCATAATGCCTTTGAGTTTGCTATCGACTTCTTCACTCGTCCAGTTGTAACGCAAAGCATAGGAACGAAATGGAAAAAAGCGCTCGCATATACCGAGGGCTTCTTTCCGCTTCCGCTTTATCGACATCCATGATGTATTTGTGATACATGTAATTTAGCCAGTGCATTCCAGCAGTTTGTCGCATAGTTCATCCGGCGCAACAATAGTGATGTTATCACCTGCATCGGCAACAAGTTCTCTTGCTTCATCGATTAAATCCTCAGGTGCAACAAGGAAAACTTTAATATTATACGCATTGCAAGTGAATAGGATATCTTTTGTGTGGATTGCCATATCTTGAATCGGAATAACCTTATGGAGATAACCTATCACCGCAGAGATTTTATCCTCTTTTGTGATGTGGTTAATGTTTTTACCGTGATTATCCCAACCATTACTTACCGGAAGAGTTCCTATTCCTTTAACTGCCAATCTGGTCAGTATAAGAGGGTCTGTTCCCTCGAAATACGCAATTGTACCCATTTTTTCCTCCTATTTTTGAATTTTTATTCCAATTGCTATTGTTTATACGACGCCCTGGTCGATCATCGAGTCTGCGACTTTGATGAAACCTGCGATGTTTGCACCATTAACATAATTAACATATCCGTCGGGTTCGGTTCCATATTCGACACACTGAGCATGAATTGCCTGCATTATCGAATGAAGTTTCGAATCGACTTCCTCGGCGGTCCAACCTATGTGCATCGCATTTTGCGTCATCTCGAGACCGCTGACGGATACGCCGCCTGCGTTTGCAGCCTTTCCCGGAGCGTAAAGGATTTTATTATTAATGAAAATCTCGGTAGCTTCCGGTGTGCACGGCATATTTGCTCCTTCACATACAGCAATTGCGCCGTTCTTTATGATATTTTCCGCATCGTCTTTGCCAAGTTCGTTCTGTGTGGCACATGGCACGCAAACATCAGCCTTAACTACCCATGGTCGTTTGCCAGGGAAAAACTCTACACCGAATTTGTCGGCATAATCCTTCACCTTGTCCCTGCGGCTGGCGCGCATCTCGAGCATATAGTCTATCTTCTCGCCCTTGATTCCATCTTTGTCATAAATATAGCCATCTGGACCGGAAATTGTTACAACATTTGCACCGAGTGCAGTTGCTTTAGTAACAGCGCCCCATGCGACATTACCGAAACCGGATATAGCCACCGTCTTGCCATCGAGTGACTCGCCTTTGGATTTGAGCATTTCCTCGGTGAAATAAATCACGCCGAAACCTGTTGCTTCGGGTCGCACGATACTTCCACCCCAATTGCGACCCTTGCCTGTTAGGACGCCGGTGAACTCTCCGCGAATCCTTTTGTATTGTCCGAAAAGATAGCCGATTTCTCGTCCACCTACACCGATATCACCGGCGGGAACATCTGTATTCGGTCCGATATACTTAAGTAGTTCGGTCATAAACGATTGGCAAAATTTCATAACTTCATTGTCGGATTTGCCTTTAGGGTCGAAATCGGAACCGCCTTTACCTCCGCCCATCGGAAGTGTAGTCAGGGCATTCTTAAAAATCTGTTCGAACCCAAGGAATTTTAAGATGCTGAGGTTTACGCTTCGATGGAAACGCAATCCGCCCTTATAAGGTCCAATAGCGCTGTTGAACTGGACACGGTAACCACGGTTGACCTGAATTTCACCCTTGTCATCGACCCAGTTAACCCGGAACATTATGACCCGTTCGGGTTCAACAATGCGTTCGAGGATCTTGTACTCATCATACTTCGGATTCTTCTCTATCACCGGCATAAGTGAACTAACAACTTCGAATACCGCTTGATGGAATTCCGGTTGCCCCGGATTCTTGGTTTTAACTTGTTCCATAAAGGCATCGACTGCAGAAGACATAGTATCCTCCTTGTATATTTTTTGGGTTTATCGATTTTTAAATTATTTTATTGCAATTTGCCAAACTAAATTTTTCACAATATATTGTCAATCAAAATTTTTATTAAAAAATCTTTTTTTAGTATTCTACGTAAATGCTTATGAAAAATCGATTTAATGCTCGAATTTAAAATATGTTCGATATTTTTTAAAAATTTTATTTCGATATGGATTTTTTCATTTTCTGAATAAATAATTCAATAAACTGCTCGATTTCAGAAATTTTTAAAATTTTTGCGATTGCAATAACTGCGATAAACCAAATAATCGATGGCAATCCAAGTTGGATAGCCCTTTGCCAAAAAGAGATTTCACCGATGAACGAATGAACTCCGATAGATGATAGTTTTGTTATAATTAGAATAATAACCGATGCCACCAATACCCGCAAAAACGACATAATCTGCGGTTTTATTGCGAGTTTGTTTTTGCGGTTTAAGAATATCAGCAATAATGTCGTGTGAACAATCGATGCGAGCGATGTCGCCAATGCAAGTCCGCCGTGTTTCAAAGGTCCGATTAAAAGTAAATTTAAAATAATATTTATCATAACTACTATCGCTGAAAGTATCATCGGGGTTTTCGTATCTTTGATTGCATAAAATCCCTGCATTAAAATTTTATTCGAGCCGAATGCGAAAAGTCCGACAGCATAGAATGTCAGTGCGAATGCGGTCATCGGTGTCGATACTGCTCCCGAAAAACTGCCTCGCTGAAAGAGAAAACCCACGATTTCGCTGTTCAATGCTATCACGAATGCTGAAATCGGTAGCATTATCCCGAAAATTATTTTAGTGGCGAACGACAGCAACTTTTCGAATTTTTTGAAATCTGCGATAGCAGCAAGGTCGGAGAGTTTCGGTAATGTAGCCTGCGCCATCGCTACACTGGCGAGTCCCATCGGCAGATATATCAATCTATTCGCATAGGTCAATGCGGAAACACTGCCCTGCGGAAGAAACGATGCTAAAAGCACATCGACGATAAAATTTATCTCCATAACTGCAAGAGTTACAAGCGCAGGAAGCAATAATTTCCCGATTTCGACGACTCCAGAAATTTTTCGCTTGATATCGGATTTGAACTCGAATCCGATTTTTTTCATCAGCGGAATTTGAATGCAGAATTGCAATAATCCTCCGAGTAGAACTCCAGCAGCGACAATGTATGCTTGTATTTGTGGTGCGGAATTACGATATAATTGAAGTGCTATCAAACCACCGGTTAACCATCCGAGATTCAAAAAAGCCGGTGCGAGAGATGGCAGAAAAAATTTTTTGTGAGCATTCAATATCGCAGATGCCCAGGTGGCGAACGCGATGAAACCGATAAATGGATATAATAATCTTAAAAGGCGAACTGTTAAAGCGAATTTTTCGGGTTGGTCGAGCCAGCCGTGAGCAAAAATCCACGCAAGATACGGTGCTGTCAGTTCGCCGATAATTATCACCAATCCGACGATGACACCGAGCATCACAGCGACAGACGATGCTAATACAAATGCTTCGTCATCGTCGAATTCGATTCTTTCCTGTGAATATCTCGGCACAAGAACGACTAACAGTCCACCCTCGCCGAATACTCTTCTCAAAAGATTTGGAAAGCGAAATGCTGCGGAGAAAGCATCGGCGACCATACCCGTGCCGAAAAGCGCAGCCATAACTATTTCACGAAATAAGCCAGCAAATCGACTAAACAATGTGCCGAGACCCGAAAAAAAAGCCCATTTGAGAACTTTGTGTTGTTCCTTTTCCAATGCCATATTTTCCAAAAAAACCGACTTAATATTTTTTGCAAGACAATTTAATTGTTTCGATGATAGTAAATATTTTTTTCAGGGATGTTATTGTTAAAAGAAACAAACAAAAGAATTGTAAAATATTTCCCCAAATCTTCTTTTATCCTGCGAACATCCGAAGGAGAGTTCACATACGAGGAACAAATCAATTACACTCTTCCAGCATCGGTCAGAGAAAGAGTAGAAACTATTCCTGAACAGATTTCTCTTACCATTTCGCCGAATCCGTTTAATTCCTCGTGTGAAATCATTGCACCAAAGGGAGCAAATATTGAAATCTACGATTTGAATGGGAAACACATAGATACATTTGAAGAAATCCCAGCAATCTGGCAACCCGATGAATCAATTGGAAGTGGAATATATCTGATTAGAGCAACAATGGGAGATATGACAATCACCAAGCAAGCGGTATTGATGAAATAAATATTTTCTGGTGCATAGAATGGTCGGGATGTTAAAAATAATAAAGTTTTCTGGAAAAGGTCTGGGGAAATCTTCTTTTTCAAAAGAGGTTTCCCCAGAATTTTTATCTTTGAATTTTGGGCATCGGATGTAAATTTTATCTTTCTATTGGTATCGTGGAACTATGATAATAAAGACATCGCAAATAAGGACATTCTGGCTCGATGAACCCAGCG
>JAGGZE010000108.1 GCA_021162205.1 bacterium | reverse complement strand
GTCCTATATTGAATATGTTCTTGAAAATTAAATATTAAAATCGAAGCAAATTCGGGAGGTGGTAAAAAGTGAAAAGGGGTAGTTCCCCCTTGCTTTCAGAAGGAAAGAATTTTTAGTAGTTAAACTCACACACATCTAAACCAAGGAGGGTTAAAGATGAAGAAGTTATTGTTACTGAGCATGTTGGCAATTATGCTCACGGCCAGCTGGGGCGCTGTCGACCTCACAATGGATGCTTCAACTACCCAAGAGGCAGATGTCATTATCAATGCACAAATGCAAACGTTGAAATGGGTAATGAGTCGTGTAAGTGTCTTCGATGCAGTTGGTGGAAGAACCGATGTCGGCACAGTCGCTGGTGCGGTATCAACAGATAGTCTTTTATACGACTATTGCACAGCTGGCGACCTTCACCCACTCGATAGTATGACTATTTGTGTGGAAATCGGTAATATCGGCGGTGTTACTATCGATATGACACAGACGACAACCATCGATAATGCAGGTGGAGAAGCTTGGACTGTCAACGTTGGCGGTGTAGGATCTTCCGACCTTGCTGGAACCGAAGACGAATTCATTTTTGTCGGAGCAATGAAAGATTATTTAGCTGCGCCTGTGGCTACCAGTATCGGTCCCGGTGATTTTGTTGCCGCAGATGATATGCCAACAGGTGGCGCAGAAGATATAGACGGCACACATATTGGACATGCTGTTACTTTGGCGAATGCAAATGGATTGAATCTTGTTGCAGGCGACCCGGGTAATTTAGACGATACCACTCCAGCAGATGGTCAAGCTGACTGGGTCAATTTCTATGTTAAGTATGTGAATCCACTTTCTTCGACTTGCGTCGGTGCTGCTCCTGTATGTCATACTATTGTTGTTCAACTTACAGCAACACCATCCGCAGCGGACTAATGTTTGTATTTTAGCCATAAAGGAAAGAAATGAAACATATTCGAGCAAATATTACTTTTAAGGTTATATTTTTAATACTTTTTCTTGTAGGTTTCGTATCTGCAAAAAGTGTTGGGGTATTTCCTTCGATGGTTAATATCGCTCTTCTACCTGTTGGACAGGAACTCGATTTCCATAATCTAACCGGCAAATACATCTATATTCCGAATGATGAAAATATTCCTGTTAGATATGCTATTCGAGCAAATAATGAGTTTGCAGAAAAAAGCAAATTGATTGGTTATCAATCTTTTCCCGATATCGACTGGGTTCGTATCGAACCGGAAACGCTCCTGGTTCAACCGGGCGATACTGGAAAAGTTAATCTTACTTTTTCTTTCCCTATGGACAGTGCGTTCTATAATCAACGATACCAATTAGGTATAGTTGTGAGCCGATTGTCCGAACAAGGTCCAAAAGGTGCTGTTACTATCGATTTTCCAATTAGTATCGAATCTTTTTACCTTTTCGAGACTTTCCCGCTCAGAAATGTTATTCCCAAAGGAATTACTGCTGTGCATCCCGATGTTATCAAGTTTTTATCCGATGAGGCGGCAAGTGGCGATATCGCAGAGTTTAATCTGACGAATAACGACACGCTCCCTCATACTTATAAACTCGAACATTATATTATGCACGAGCAGGATACGCTCAGAGGAATTAAGCTTATGATTCAACCTTTCGGTGGATATAGCAGAATAACAGAGAAGAATTGGCTTAAGCCATATCTCAAAAAATTCCTTTTCTTCAAATACGGGAATAGTATTACAGTTATGGCTAATGAAACTGTTTCTTGTTACATTAAATCTAATATTCCTTCGACTGAAAGTGATAAGCCCTATGAAGGGATTATTATGGTTAGATGCGACGATAACGATGAAGCCAAAGCTCGATTTATTCGAGTTCTAATTGGCGGAGAAATCGGTAAAAATTAATTATTTTAGGAGGTATTCACAATGATGAAGAAATTGTTGTTAATCGCTATGATTAGTCTTTTAGCTGTTTGCTTGTGGGGGCAAGACCTGACAGAAAAGGGTAACCCTTCCGATGCAAATATTTCCATTCATGTAAAAATGATTGGACTATCCTGGACACTCGACACATTGGACGATGGTGCGCTCAGTGTCAATACTGCTACGATGGGAACTTGGATTGCTGCACCAGCGGCGACACCGAGAACTTATACTTCGACAATGGCAGACGCAGACTCATTGCAGCCCTGTGATATTATGGGCGGCGCATTCTGGGCAGAGAATGTCGGTGGTCTTACGCTCGATATGACCGTATCTGGTGCAATTACTGATCCTGGCGCTGGAGACCCATGGAGTATATGGACTGACATAACTTGTGCATCTGCTTATACTGGCGCTGCAAACCATGGCCGTGACCAAAGTGTAGTTCTTGTCGATTTCACCGATGCAACAGCAGCAGATGCTTTTGCTTTTACTAACACTGCTACATCTAATATACCAGGAGTAGCAGATGAAGTTGACAATGCTACTTTTGTAGATGGTGCCAACGCACCGGCAAGTGCTGTCGCCGCTGGCTTGCATCTTCCAGCTGAAGATATAGCTAATGTCGGCGATGATGACGGTATTGCAGCTGGTGAAAATGATATAACCAATATTTATGTTGCATGGATTGCTCCACCGAATACTGCAATAGCAAATTTAGACCAGATATTAACTGTTACATTCACTGCTAAAATTGCAGACTAATTTTTTAGCGAGCAAACAGATGTATGTTTTGAACAAGGGGTTGCAACCCCTTGTTCAAAGAAAGCCCCCCGATTTTTTCGGGGGTTTTTTATTTTTCCCTTGCATAAATATTTTTATTTGCATATATTTTTTGAACAATCCCGAATGCATCGGGATTGCCCGATAACGAATTGTAGGGGCGAATGGCGTTTGCCCAATATAATAAGGGCGTATTCGCTTCGCCCTTACACCGTGTTTTTCAATTGGTTGAGATGTTATTTTTAATGAGCAGGTGCAACAGGGAATTTCACTCTGGTGAAAGGTCCCGACTTCATCGGGATTCAGAAAAAAGTTGCACAAAGAAAACACCCGAACGGGTGCTTCTCCCAGTTAATGGGAGAAGGACTTTAAGGAAATGTTCGGCATCTGTTCCTTCTCCCACTTGTTGGGAGAAGGTGTCCCGACTGGTCGGGACGGATGAGGGAACCTGCGGTTCTTCTTGATTGGTTGAAATGTTAT
>JAGGZE010000164.1 GCA_021162205.1 bacterium | reverse complement strand
GATGAGGGAACCTGCGATTATTCTTGATTGGTGATAATTTATTTTGAATGAGCTGGCGTTGCAATGAATTGCCGATTCTATCGGCAAGAGAAGCAACGCGAAGAAAACACCTGAATGGGTGCCAGAAGGGGTGGGGATTTCCCTCATCCTAAATCCTTCTCCCAGTTAATGGGAGAGGGACTTTAAGGAAATGCTCGGTATCTGTTCCTTCTCCCACTTGTTGGGAGAACGTGTCCCGACTGGTCGGGACGGATGAGGGAACCTGCGGTTCTTTTTAATTGGTTGATAATTTATTTTGAATGAGCTGGCGTTGCAATGAATTGCCGATTCTATCGGCAAGAGAAGCAACGCGAAGAAAACACCCGAAGGGTGCAGGCGAACGCCTGAAAAAATTAAAAAACACTTTCCTCGATTTTTTCCCTTGACACTTTGGAATATTAAAATAACTTGTGAGTTTATTATTATAGGAAATCCGCAGATGTGCGGAGAATATGATTTTTATTTCTGTTATTAAGGAGGATTATGGGCAGGAGAAGAATATTGCAGGGCGTTGTTGTGTCCGATAAAATGGATAAAACTATAATTGTCGAGATGGGGAATTTAAAACCACATCCATTTTATAATAAGGTGGTTCACCTTCGAACACGAGTAAAAGCGAACGACCCTCAAAACACGGCAAACGAGGGCGATATCGTTCGAGTAATCGAATCGCGTCCATTCTCGAAAACGAAAAAATGGGCATTTCTCGAGGTTGTGCGTCGAGCTGTCGGTTCCGAAGAAGGAGTTTTAAATGATATTCAGAAATAGCATATTAAATGTTGCCGATAATTCAGGTGCAAAAAAAATTGCCTGTATCGGAATTATTCACGGTGCAAAAAGATATTACGCCGGTATCGGCGATATAATCGTGGTTTCTATTAAGGAAGCTATACCGAATTCTCAGGTTAAAAAAGGCGATATCGCCGAAGCTGTTATTGTAAGAACCAAAAAACCTATGCGGAGAAATGATGGTTCTTATATCAGATTCGATGACAATGCTGCCGTTTTAATCGATAAGGATGGCGAACCTAAGGGAACTCGTGTTTTCGGTCCTGTGGCAAGAGAACTTAGAACACAAGAATTCACAAAGATTATTTCTTTGGCACCAGAAGTTTTATAATATTTGGAAATAAGAAGGTAATATTATGAAAAAAAAATTTAAGATTAAAAAAGGCGATATCGTCGAGATTATGGCTGGAAACGATAAAGGAGCTCGCGGTAAAGTTCTAAAAGTGTATCCATCCAGTCGGACTATAATTGTCGAGGGAGTTAAATTTATCAAAAGGCATACGAAAGCCAGTCAAAGCGACCCTCAGGGTGGTATTCAGGAACGAGAAGCTCCGATTCATATTTCCAGCGTGATGCTCGTATGCCCCAATTGTGGACATCCTGCAAGAATCGGCTATCACTTTATGGAGGATGGCACTAAAGTCCGAGTGTGTAGAAAATGCAACGAGATGATAGAATCGTAGAATTATAGTGCAGATTTAATAGAAAGAATATGTATCGATATATTAAATCTAAAATGTGAAACTTAATAAATATTTGGAATAAAAAGTTCGAACTGCTGGCGAGCCGCACATTCGACGGCTACCACTAAGCAGGAGGTTAAAATGGCTGATGAAAAATATGTCCCACGATTCAAAAATACTTATTTCGAGGAAGTTCTACCGAAATTAAAAGAAAAGTTCGGTTATAAAAATGACAATCGAGTTCCTCGCCTCGAAAAAATAGTCGTTAATGTCGGTATTGGAGAAGCGGCACGAAATACTAAACTTCTTGGGTTTGTTGTAACCGACCTTATTACTATTACAGCTCAAAAACCGAAAATCTGTAAATCGAAAAAGTCTATTTCCAATTTTAAACTTCGTGAGGGTATGGCTATCGGTGCAAAAGTTACTTTGCGAAACCGGCGAATGTGGGATTTTTACGACCGTCTGATTAGTATTGCAATGCCTCGTATTAGAGATTTTCGCGGTGCTAATCCCGATGGTTTCGATGGACACGGGAATTTTAATTTCGGTATACAGGAACAAATAATTTTCCCTGAAATCAATTATGACAAGGTCGATGCAATTCGTGGAATGAATATAACTTTTGTAACGACAGCGGAAAGTGACGAAGAAGGATTGGAACTCCTTTATTCTCTCGGTTTCCCATTTAAAAGAGAAGATTAACTTTATTAATTTATCGAGGTAATATAAATATGGCAAAGAAATCATTAATCGCAAAAGCAAAGCGTGAACCAAAATTCAAGGTTCGGAAATACAATCGCTGTCAAAGATGTGGAAGATCTCGTGGTGTATATCGAGATTTTGGACTATGCAGAATTTGCCTTCGCGAACTTGCTAATGAAGGCGAAATAGTTGGAGTTAAAAAATCGAGTTGGTAATAAGTAGTTCATTTGAATATATTGCACGGGGGAAACCATCGGAAAATTATTCCGAAAGGTCCTCGGATAAAATATGAGGAGGAATTATGGGAGTTATAATCGACCCAATCGGAGATATGTTGGCTCGTATAAGAAATTCGCAGATGCGTTTTCATCATACCGTTTCTATGCCGCATAACCGAATGAAGCATCAAATTGCCCGGATTTTAACCGAGGAAGGTTATATTCGAGGATATAAAATTATTTCTTTACTTGGTGATAAAAAAGTTATAAAATTATACTTAAAATATAAGGACAAAAGGACCACAATAAAGGGAATGATTAGAATTTCGAAACCTGGACGACGAATTTATGCTAAATTGTCATCTCTTCCAGTCGTTAGAGCAGGGCTTGGAATCGCTATTCTTTCTACTCCGCGAGGAGTATTGACAGACCGTCAGGCACGACTTTTGCATGTCGGTGGTGAAGTCCTTTGTCATATATGGTGAAATTTATTAAGGCAGGTGATATATGTCGAGAGTTGGAAAAAAACCGGTCGAAATCCCCGATGGGGTTTCTGCAAAATTAGAAAAGGACAATACCGTAATTGTCAAAGGTCCTAAGGGTGAGCTTTCACAATGGGTGAACCCGATTATCGATGTGAAAATCGATGGGAATAGTATCGTTTTCACAAAAAAAAGCGAAACCCGTCGCACTCGTGCTATGCACGGGCTTTACAGAAATCTTATCGCAAATATGGTAACAGGCGTTTCTACTGGGTTCGAGAAAAAGCTCGAGGTTATCGGTGTCGGTTATAAAATCGAACAACGTGGTCGTGCAATTTTATTTTCTCTCGGGTATTCACATCAGATTTTCTTTATTCCACCCGAAGGAGTAGAAATCATTGCGAACCCTATCGCTCAAAAAGTTTATGCCGATGGCACTCCGAACCAATATTTAACCGCAACCCTTACTGTTAAAGGAATCGATAAACAGCAGGTCGGTCAGGTTGCTGCGAAAATCAAAAGACTTCGGATGCCCGATGTTTATAAAAGTAAAGGCATTAGATATGCCGATGAAAGAATTCATCTCAAAGCTGGAAAGACTGGCGCTTAATTTTCGGAGGATATTATGCGTAAAAATGAAATATTGAAAAAACGAGCGGATTTTAAACGAAGAGTATTTCGTGTCAGAAAAAAAGTTTTTGGCACTCGGGATAAACCGAGACTCGCTGTTTATCGAAGTTTGAGGCATATATATGCTCAACTTATAGATGATACTCTTGGAAAAACTTTGACAACCGTATCTACACTTTCACCCGAAATCCGTGATGAGCTCAAAGGTAAAAAGAAAACAGAACAGTCCGTTTTTGTCGGTAACTTAATTGCAGAAAAAGCTAAATCGTTGGGTATCGAAACTGTAGTTTTCGATAGACGCGGTTTTAAGTATCATGGACGAATAAAAGCATTAGCGGATGCTGCAAGAAAAGGCGGATTGAAATTTTGATTTTAAGAAGGAGGATTTAATTTGGCAGGGAATAGAAATAGAAGGCAAGATGATTATTCACAAGCTTTCGAGGAAAGAGTAATTTTCATCAATAGAGTATCTAAGGTTGTGAAAGGTGGTAAAAATCTCGGTTTTACCGCTATCGTCGCCATCGGTGATAAAGCTGGGAAAATCGGCATCGGGCTCGGCAAAGCTCACGAGGTTTCCGATGCCATCCGCAAGGGAAATGAAACTGCCAGACAAAATATGAAAATGTATTCCCTTTCTGATAGCGGAAGAACGATTCCTCATCCTGTAACAGCGAAATTTCGTTCGACTCAAGTCGTTCTGAAACCTGCAGCACCTGGAACGGGAGTTATCGCCGGTAGCACTATCCGCGCGATTCTCGAAGCTCTCGGAGTTCGAGATGCTGTTACTAAGGTTCTCGGTTCGAGAACCGCTATCAATGTTGCATACGCGACAATAAAAGCTTTAGACGACCTTGAAAACCTGTCCGATGTGTCTTTGCGAAGAAATATTCCTGTCGAAAGACTTAAATCGGTTCGATAGGAAAATATAAGGAAACTGAAATAATGGATGGAGAAAATATAGATATAAAGTTACAAGAACTCCCTGAATACTTAAGGAGAGAGGTTTTGGATTATATAGAATTTCTATTAAGAAAATATAAAAACAAAATAACTATAAGAAAAACATTTAAATTTGATTGGGAAGGAGGTTTATCGGATATACGGGGGAAATCGACTTCTGTTGAATTACAGCATAAAGTTTTGGAGTGGAGATAATGTTTTTAGTAGATACAAATGTATTTTTAGAAATCTTATTGAAGCAGGAGAAAAAAGATGATTGTAAAAGATTTTTAGAGGATAATATTGGTAATCTGAATATAAG
>JAGGZE010000067.1 GCA_021162205.1 bacterium | reverse complement strand
TTATATATTCGAATCAAAATGCAAGTTTTATAAATATTTAATTGATTGATGCGGCACCGAGCTTTGACATTTGGATTTATTATTACGCTTTTCTCTTCGAGATATTTTGCAGTTTCTTTTTTATTTCATTTCATTGACTTTATAAAAATAATAATTAGATTTATTTCAAAACAATCGAATAAACATTATGAAATTGAATTTTCTATTAAAAATTTCGGTTTTGATTTTTATAATTACCGTTTCCTATGCCGACCCATTCGAATATACTAATACTACTATAGCGGATTTCTCGGCAGGCGATACGATACTTATAGATTTTCTAACACCGGACCCCGATGGTATCGATGACTGCGCACTCGCACTATCATCCGATGATACGATTCGAATCCTTCAAATTTATCCCGATGGACACTGCACTAATTGTATTTCAAATGCAATCGAAACATATATGCACGATGGCAATCCATCCTTGAATATCAAAATCGAAATCGTTCCATTATCGCAATTCAATGGTGTTTCATCGCCATCCGATTCGGGAAATGTCTATGACCCTGTTTCAGGCCTATCTGTCGGGACGAGATGTATGCTCGACTATCATATAATAATGTTCGGAATCGCCAATGGTTTCGGGGGAAGAGACAATGACCTCAGCTCGAGTGCTAAAAATGCCGTTATCGAATATGGGCATACCGGCAAAGGTATAATGCTGACTCACGATACAATCGCTAAGCGACGTGGATGGTCGTTATCGGAACCGTGGTGTCTCGACACCGAATTCGAACACCCGCATTTCAATACTTTAACTTCTGTTACAGGTCTCGATGCACATTGGGTTTCCTGTTCAGAACCATCGAATATTTACACCGATGTTTCAAGAGATGGCTCGGCTGACCCGGGTGCAACAATTCTCCATTATCCTTTCAATTTGCCCATAGAATTCGATGTAACCCAATGCCACGCATTCGGCGAACATTTAGCAAATGGAAATGTCTGGTATCGCGGTCCCGATGGACAAATTTATATGCACAGTTATCACGACACCACATACGATGCGTTCTCATCATACTTTTCCACTGGTCATCAAGAAGAATATGACGGCGATTCGTTCATTCCACTCGAATGGGAAACGAAAGGGATGATAAATGCAATGTTTTACGCTTTTTATGGCGGAAGAGGCAATGGAGTCTATACTTCTTCGATAATCGATTCAGACTGTCCTGTTAATCTCGATTCGATTGTTATCAACTCGACACTTCCTGGAAGTTCGTTCGTGATAATCGAAATTCGCGTATCCAACGATAGCATCGTTTGGAGCGATTGGTATGAGGTATCATCCGGTGAACCGATGCCGCCTGAAATTACATTATCTCGATATTTTCAATATCGGCTTTCGCTTTCCAAAGGCACACCCGCTGACAGCACCCCGATTGTCCATTGGATTTCTCTTTACGGTGAACAGGATATTCCACATCTCGAATTGGTTTCCCCGCCGCCGAACTATGCTACCGCCTGTTCCTGTGGAACTGTAAAATTCTTAATTCATTCGGAAAGTGAATTATCGCTCGATGGCTGCCGAATCCGATACGATGACATCGACTATTCATCCGACCATTTGTCGATTTCGGGCGATACATTGATTTTTACACCGCCGGATTGTTTCTTCGATGGCGATACTCATAATGTATCAATCGAGAGAATTGAAAATTCAATCGGCTGCATAAATGAACCCGATAGCGAATATTCGTTCACAGTGGACCTTTCACCGCCTTTGATAATACCTGTTTATCCGCCGCCCGATACAGCTATCGGTTTGCCATTCATAATCGAGACACATTTAAGCGATTCCAATACATCGGTCGATAGCGATTCGATTTTCGTCATAATTAACGGCGATACATTAAGTTATGGAGTCATTTATTCCAACGATACACTATCTGTTTCATCATCGGCAATCGCGGGATTGGAACTCGGTGGAACAACCGAAGTCTGCATATCTGCACAGGATACTGTTTCTTCCATATTGTGCGGACCGAACGATACAATCGTTTGCTGGCAATTCTATATCGATACTACCGCACCGACAATCGACTGCCCCGAAACGATTTATACCGCCTGTGATAGTTTAATCTATACAGTGCAAATATATGACGATGTCGCTGTGCAACACGATTCCACTGTTGTTATTCTCGATGGCACTACTTATAATTATCCCGATGCTATGCACTTCGATGGCGATACTTTGACTTTCGACCCCGAAATAGCAATTGCCGATGGCGATACTTATTCGATAACCGTTCGCAGCCGGGATATTTTCGGCAATTTAAATGATGGATGCACAACGGATATAATAGTGGATAAAACCGCACCTATTCTGATTTTCGACCCCGAATGCAACGATTCCGTGAATACTCCACAACCGACAATCGTTCTATGCTTTTCCGATAATATCACAGGATTAGACAGTTCATCGATATGGCTTGCATTGGAAACAGATACATTTACAATCGGCGATGGTCTTACAATCGATACCTGTTTGATATGGTCGGCATCGGCATTGGGACTTTCGTTTTTCGATGGCGATACATTGAATTTCTCCTGCGGTGCAAACGATTTGGTCCACGAGGATTTCTGCGGACCTAATATTTTAGATACTTCCTGTTCGATATTTATCGAACTGCCCGCACCGATTGCGAATATATTAACCCCCGGCGATGGCAGTTGCGTATCGTGCAGCGTGATAACGATTATCGCTAATATTTGGAGCAGTGCAACACTCATTATGGACAGTCTTTTAGTGATATTCGATACCGAAACAGTCGGAATATCCGACCCGAGAATGACATTCGATAACGACTCGCTGACATTCACACCCGATAATCCATTTTCCAATGGCGATTCGGTATATTTCGAAATATTGCGTGCGACTGATAGTCTCGGTTCGAATTCGGAACATCTCGCATCGACAAGTTTTATAATCGACCTGTCTCCCCCATCGATTCGAGCCGATATATCCGATGGCGATACAATTATCGACCCGTTGCAAAACATAGTTTTCACGATAACCGATAGCATCTGTGGAGTTTTCGATATTCAAATATTTTATGGTGGAACATCGCCGATTGCTACACTCGGCGGCGAAACTTGTCTCGGCGATTCGGTCGATTTCGATTTCATACCAAATGATTACGGTGCCTATTTCCCCGAGGATACAATATCGACAATTACCGTCATTGCAACCGACTGCGGAAGTTATTGCGCTCCGAATGTCGATTCGATGACGATT
This sequence comes from bacterium, assembly GCA_021162205.1. Taxonomy (GTDB): domain Bacteria; phylum UBP14; class UBA6098; order B30-G16; family B30-G16; genus JAGGZE01. Next base: position 7,524 of record JAGGZE010000067.1, on the reverse strand, counting down.
TCGTTCTATGTTCCCGATGACGATACTTTCCAACCAGTTATGTATTCGGGTGAACCGAATGTATGGATTGCGGATTCGGTATTCAAAATCGTTCTCGCAATCATAGACAGTTCGGGAATTTATACACCATCCGACCCGATGGATGCTCAGGATGCCTATATTCTATGGGATTCCGATGGCGAACTCATATCCGACAATAACCGTGCCGAACTTTCTGCCGACAGCACAAATGCCGATACTGTTTTCCTTTCAAGTGAAATAATTCCAGGGCAGTCGGCTCACGCTCCATTTGTCTGGCGAGCATTTTTCTTCGATAACGATTTCGATTTCGCAAAAATCTCCGATAGAATATCGGGATATACGAATGTCGAATCGGTTCAGATAGTGCCGAGACCTGTATTTACACTTGTCTCGCCGCCTGAAAGCATTTACACATCCTGCGATGATGAGCGAATTAAAATTCTAATTCAAAGTGAGGATGCAATCGAACTCAGCAGTTTAATTTTTGTGGTGAACGGTGAAACCTTATTATTGAGTAATTCCCGATGTTATATGCAATCGGATACATTCATCATAATGCCATCTTACATTGGATACGATGAAGGAAGTGTAGATATAGACCTGGTTTGTGGAAATACCGCACTCGGCTATTCGGTTCCGCCGCATAGTTGGCAATTCACTGTGGATTTGACAGCACCGAATATAGATTTTCAATCGCCTGCTCTATGGGAAATGGTTTCCAACCCGCAATTCAATGCAATCGTTCAGCTTTCGGACAATCTTGCAGGAATCGATACGAACTTAATCTCCGCATATTTCATCGTGCGTAATGATACATTTTCCGCCAGTTCTATCGATGCCGAACAATTCGGCATCGGCTATCGCGTGAACATTCCGACACCTTCGCAAATATCCGCTGGCGATACGGTTCGACTCGTGCTCGAATGCTGCGATTTGGCTCGAATATGCCCTGCGAACTGCCGAATCGATTCGCTCGATTTCTGGGTAGAACCCGATTTCCCATGCTCGCTTTCGACAAATCCATTCACCCCTAATGGCGATGGTTTCAACGATTGGGTGCGATTTTTATATCCAAAACCGTTCAGCCATAGTGTTACGCTTTGCATATACGACCTCGGCGGGAAGAAATTGTTCTGCCGAGAAATTCCAGCAGGCAACTTGGATGCTCAACTTTGGGATGGCAATCGTCGAAGCAAAAAAATGCCAGCGGGAACTTATATATATACAATCGATGGCGATGGCATATCCTGTCGAGGAACAGTTACACTTGCGAGGTAAAATATGGAATGGCATAAAATATTGGGGATATTCATAGTTCTCATTGCGATTTGCGGGATTTCATTTGCGCAGACCGAGGACAAAATAATTTCCCCGCCGCTGTTTCGGGGCAAGCTCATAGTGCATTTCCCAATCGGTGCGTTCCCACGGGATACGACTGGTTCACATTTTTTCTGGATGCCTATTCCCGAAATGGGATTTCAATTCAATCCGATAATAAAATTCGACAGTGGCAAGGGCTGGTGGGAATTCCCTGTTCACATACTGACATTTTTTCCATTTCTCGACAAATATGCGGCACTCGGCGATATTTCTATCGGTGCGGGTTTTCAAGCGCCTCCGCTATATAAATTCGATATCGGCTATCGATATATCGCCGGCAGATTTTATCCACTCGATGCAAAATTTCATGGGCATATTGCAGAACTCGATATCGCATTGCCTGTCAAAGGTTTTTCGGGTGCAGGTGCAAAATTCGAATGGGTGATTTCATCGGCATTCGATATGAACAAGACTTTCGTTTCGACCAATAAAGTCTATAATCATTATGAGGGTTCGGTTTTTGCGATTGCACCATATTGGAATTTCCACTTAAAATATGGAACGATTTTGCTCGCATACAGACTCGTCCTGTCATCGAAACTATCGGGAACGGACACTGAAAAGGACTATGTTCATCAAATTCGAACATCTACGGTTTCATCGCTGGAATTCGATTATACTTACCCATAAAAAATGAAATCCAAATGTCAAAATCGAAATATCAATTGAACCATTCGCTTCTTTTGAGCCATTCGGCTCTTCTCAGTGGCGACTTTTTCCCGCCCGGGTGGGATTCATTGTCGCCCAGAAATTTTGATATAGTTATTTAATTAATTAGGCATTGCAGGGAATGTCCCGACTTTGTCGGGGCATGAAAGCAATGCACTAAAAACACCCGAAGGGTGCAACAATGAATCCCGTCTAAACGGGAGAAAAGTTGCACGAAAAGAACACCCGAAGGGGTGCAACAATGAATTACCGATTCTATCGGTAAGAAAAGTTGCACGAAGAGAACACCCGAAGGGGTGTTAAACTTGTCGCAAGAATTCTGCTGCGAGTTCTGGTGGTGTTGGATTGATATAAAATCCTGTTCCCCATTCGAATCCTGCGATTTTTGTCATTCGCGGAGTTATTTCGAGATGCCAGTGCCAGTCGTAGGGCAATGTCGACCAGTAGTTCGCTTTTCCCGGTCGCTTAACATGATAGTTCGGTGAAGTGTGCAAGACAAAATTATATGGTGGGTCATTTAGTGAAATCCGTAATTTATGCAAAACAGTTTTAAGTGCCAGTGCAAAATCCTTTATTTCATCATCGTTCATAAGAGAATAATCGTGTGAATGTTTTTTGGGCATCAGTGTTATTTCAAATGGGAATCTGCTTGCGAATGGACAATATGCAAAGAACTTTTCGGTTTCTAAAACGACTCTTTCGCCGAGTGCCTTTTCTTGATGCATTATATCGCAGAACAGGCATCGTTCTTTTGAAAGGTAATGTTCTCTTGCGGAATCCAATTCTGTCGCCACCGTTCTTGGAGTAATCGGTGTGGCGATTAATTGCGAATGAGGATGTGAAAGACTTGCACCTGCGGTCTCGCCATAGTTTTTGAAAATCAGGGCATAGCGAAGCCGTTGGTCTTTGTATAAATCGTTTATCCTATCACGATAGACTTTCGCAATCATTATCACATCGTCGAGTTCCATCTCACCGATATGCGCACCGTGATTCGGCGTTTCGATTATAACCTCGTGAGCTCCGACACCATCCATCAAATCGTATAATCCCAATCCCCTGCGGTTGAGTTCGCCCTCGACTTTGAGTGCAGGAAATTTATTCGGTATCACACGCAATTTCCATCCGGGAGTATTCGGTTTCGTGTTCGATGGACGAATCGCAAATATTTCGGGCGGTGTTTTATCTTCATTACCATAGCAAAATGGGCATGTTCGCACTTGACGGGTGGCAATCGGTTGCTTTTTGAAATCCGATGGACGTCTTCCTCTTTCGACAGCGATTATAACCCAACGCTTTTGAATGGGGTCGTGACGCAATTCTGACATTATTCCTCCTTGATTATTGCTTCCAAAATACTTTCTTATCGAACTTACGCAAGTATTTTTGTTGGAGATACAGATTTTATTTGCGTAAATTTTTTAATATCACAGATTATAATTAATGAATAAAATTATTATAACAGTATTTATTTTTACCTGCCTTGGTTTCGTTTTCGGCACGACTGTTGCAGGATATATTACCGACAAATCCGATGGTGAGACTCTGCCTTATGCCAATGTCTATCTCGATGGTGAACCACTCGGCGCATCGACTAACGATAAGGGATTCTATATTATCGATGGTATCGAAGCGGGGGAACATATTCTTATCGCATCTTATCTCGGCTATACTGATTTCGTGGATACAATCGATGTTTTGGAGAATAAACAAATCAGACTGGATATCGAACTTTCTCCATCAGCAGAGGTCGGTAAGGCAATCGTTGTCGAGACTCGTCGAGAGGGCGGCGAAATGGATTTGACGACAGGTCATCTTATACTTGCGCAAAAACAGGTTCAACGCACACCGCAAGTTGCAGAACCCGACCTTTTCCGAACGATGCATTTACTTCCAGGAGTTACTGCACCGAGCGATTTCTCATCTGCACTCTATATCTGGGGTGGAACACCTACGCAAAATCTTGTTACACTCGATGGTATCGAGGTGTATAATGCGACTCATCTTGGTGGAGCGATGTCGGCATTCAATGTGGATGCTATCAAGGAGGTCAATCTAATAAAAGGTGGATTCCCTGCAAAATGGGGTGGAAGAATCGGTTCGGTTCTCGAAATCATAAATCGTGAAGGCAATAGGAAAGCGGTTCACGGCATAGGCGAGATTTCGTTATTATCATCTAAAGCCACCGTGTATGGACCATTCCCTAAATCTTTGACAGCGGGAACCTGGATGGTTTCTTTCAGAAGAACCTATTACGATTTAATAACAGGAGCTATGAAAAATGCTGATTTAATAGATTTCGATTTTCCATATCATTTCACAGACATTCATACCAAATTGACAAAAGATTTCGATAATGGCGACAAATTATCTGCAACATATTATTACGGTGCCGATGTATTCGATTTCGAAGATGATGATGATAATGATAATTCAAGTGATAAATTTAAATTCGGCTGGGGAAACAATACATTTTCAACAAATTTAACTCATTTATTCTCGCCAAAATATTTCGGGCATTTTATGCTCGCATACAGCCAATTTAACGATGAATTCAAGATAACAGAAGATGGTCAAACATCCGATTTTATGCAGGATTATGTCAAGGATTTCACAGCGAGAGGAATGTTGACAACATCGATACCAAATCATACTCTCGAATTCGGTTTGGAAACAAAATATCTCTCGATTCTTAATAAAATTCAATCCCCCGATTATGGTGAACCTCTATGGGATTGGAAAAACGAAGCAGGTATAATTTCACTTTACGGTCAGGATGAATGGAAACCGAATCCGATATGGCGTTTCGAGCTTGGACTTCGCAATGAATTCTGCACATCGGGTTCGTATTTTAGGTCATCGCCGAGATTATCTATTATGCGAAGAATCGATGAAAAAAGCCGGCTCAAGTTCGCATCGGGATTGTATTATCAATATTTTCAATCGGTCCCTAAATTCGAGGAAATGGGACTTTCGCTGTTCGATACCTGGGTTCTAAGTCAGGAAAATATTCATCCAAGCTGGGCTACTCATTTTGTTCTTCGAGGCGAAACCGAAAAAATTTGGGATATACCACTATCGCTCGATTTATATTTTAAAAAAATGGGCAATTTATATCGTCAGAAAACACTGTTCACTCCATCGAACGATTTCTCTCAACTATTCGATGTCGGCGATGGCTGGTCATCAGGCGCAGATTTGATGGCAAGAATAAATACAAAAAAATGGGTCGGATGGATTTCATATTCACTCAGTTTCACAGTCAATTCGTTCGATGATATCGACAATAATGCTCCATTTTATACTAAATACGATAAACGACATAGCGTTAATATCGCAATTTCAAGAGACATAGGTTATGGATGGACATTCTCGACTGCCTGGAATATTTCATCCGGAATGCCTTATACCGAACCATTAGGTTATTTTTATGCTCCAGATTTCTATAACGGTAATATAGACCCATCGTGGTGGTCGACTTTCTGGTATTACGGCGGATACAATAATAAACGAGTCCCGATGTATCATCGGCTCGATGTCTCCATTGCAAAACGCTCGAATCTCGGATGGCTCGATATCGAATGGTATCTGCAAATTATAAATGTATATAATCATAAAAATATATATTCATATTATTTCGATACCGACTGGGAAGGAAATATCGAGAAAAAAAGCATGCCAATGCTCCCAATTATCCCAACAATAGGAATCCGCGGCTGGTTCTAACACCCTGCGGGTGTTTTCTTCGCATTGCTTTCCTTGTTTCACAAGAGTGAAACAATTCCCTGCAACGCCTGCTCAATCAAAATAACCATATCAAAATTTCTGGTGCAACAGGGAATTTCGCTCTGGTGAAAGGAAAGTTGCACGATAAAAACAGGCGAATGCCTGATCAAAATTTCTGGTGCAACAGGGAATTTCGCTCTGGTAAAAGGAAAGTTGCACGATAAAAACAGGCGAATGCCTGGAATCCCGATTAGTCGAAATATAATGAGTGAGTCCCGCGCGATGAAAATATCTCAACCAAATTTACAATCCCTGAATAGTTATATCTTTCGGATATTTCACGCCGAACTGGTATTTCAATACCTTTTTCTTGCCAGCATTTATTTTCACTTTCCAAATTAGTTGACCATCGAAATCCCTGTCTCGCTTATCTGGCTGCGGCTCGAATTTAACATCCTCGACCTTGATTTTCTCATCGGTAGAAACTGGAATTTGGTCGATAACCTCAACTGTGGCATCGGATTTGGAATTATTCGACAAAGTTATATCGAATGCGAAAAATTCTCGTCTATTCTGCCCGATAATACCTGTATTCTCCCTGAATTCCTTACTGCGTTTGCGTTTAACCTTAATTGTTTGAACGGGTCCCATAGCGAGCGTGATTTCCTCATCGAAACCTATAGATGTGTTCAGAAATTGCGTGCCGACATACTCGTTTCCCTGAAATACAGCGATTTCACCAGGTAAAAGAAGATAATTCGATGAATTACTAAATTTTGCGGTCAAATAGACTTTGGGATTCAGTTTTGGAACTGTGATAAACTTTTTATCGGCATCGAATGTAAGTTCTGCGATAACAACTTTATGAATTTGCCCATCGGATGGAATATCTTTCCTGCCTGAAACATCGAATATCACATTTTCACCCGATATTTCAGCTCGAGCGTGAGAATACTCGGCAGGAATAGGTGCAGGAAAAGATGCACCACTACTCATAGGTTGTTCTGCATCGAGTGACATCGACTCCATTTCATTTCTGGAAGACTTATACCGAGAATAGTTTATTGGTTCGTATTTTCGCAGATACCAGATATTTAGTTTCGGTGGCTGCGTTCCCAATTGCGGCTGTGCCGTCGAAAGAACGATTTTAGCATTATTCCAATTTTCACTTGTGCTTTGAGTTATCGAACCGAAATATGTCAGATGAACCTTGCCTGTGGAATCGTCGTATCGAGCATCATAAGCGGGCAACCAATTCGAATTATAGATAACATATCGCACCCGAACAGTTAAATTACCAGCAGATTTAGAATCGATAGGCACTTCGACACGATAACCTCTTCCAGCACCACCGCCTGTCATATTCGATAATTTCTCCTGAAATAATTTTAATTTCTTGTTCAGTTTTCGTTTCTCCTTCGAAATCGATGTTTTATCGCCGGCGATATTTTTAAGTTGGTTTTCGATAAATGTCGCTGTGGTTACAAGATTTTGCGGAACGATAACGAGTCTTTGGTCTTTCGGTTGAGAACCACCGAGCGATGCCACCGATTGAATGAAATTTTTTCTAATGGTGAGTCCATCCTCCTCAGTTTTCAATTCTTCGAGTCTATCCCGAATCGACTGAATGGAATCTTTCAATGCTTGAATAATTTCGGGAGTCCAATGTTCGTAAAAAATCTCGACACCGCCTATTGTAACCGCAACATTGCCTTTTGCACTCACTCT
>JAGGZE010000085.1 GCA_021162205.1 bacterium | reverse complement strand
AGCTTCCGGGATATACGACATATCGGGGAAACTCGTAAAAAACATCCCCAAAAACCGAATGCGAATAAGCACAAAAGATTTCTCGCCCGGACTATATTTCCTTGTATCTAACGATAGAGAAATTAAAATAAAATTCGTCGTGCTGCAAGGAAACTGAATATAATATACGATGACGATTGGTTGTTTTTGGATTGCTCATTTTGCATTTTTCACTTTACATTTAATAGTAATGTTTCTATTCTTATACTATGAATCTTAAAATCATAAATTTTTTTCTATTCACTTTGTTTTTAATTCCGCTAATTTTGTTAGCGAACCCTTATAATTCACCGATAATCGATGGCGTAATTTCGATTTCTCCCGACGATTGGGACAGCGATGAACTTTTAGCCGACGACCCCGACGACGATTCATATTGGGGAACTGGGAACGATTTCGATAATATTTGGCTTACATGGGATGCTAACTTTCTCTATATCGGATTGGAATTCACCGTCTCGGATAATGTTATGCTCGTTTATATCGAAACGGGTATCGATGGCGGAGTGAACGATTTCAACAGCACGAGAGGATATACCGGAGCATATCCGCGGAATATCACATTTCCCGATTTGCTCGGTATCGATTTGATGCTCGCTGACTGGAATGGTGCAGTTCCATCGGTATTTTCGATTGCAGACAGTTCGAGTGTGGAAATAATATCGGGACGCAATGTTGCCACCGACGGTTCGTATAAGCAGGAAATCGCTGTCCGGTGGAGTTCGATTTATCCCGATGCAGAAAATATAGTTCCCGATGGCGCAAGATTGAAAATTGTCGGTATAATCGCTGGCGGCGACGATTACGGTGCCTGTGATGCTGTCCCTGATAATTCATCTGTGAATGGCGGAGAGGGACCGAACTTGCTCGATAGTTTAATCACAATCGTTGTCGATAGTGACAGCGATGGTATTCCAGATTATTCTGGCTCGGCTGTTGCGGGAACTGTCTCGTTCGATGATACGATGTTCGCCGAACCGCCTTATCCTGTGGCTTGGGTCGAGGCATATATCGACGGAACAAGCGAACTTTTCGCGACAGCTAATTCATCCGCAGATGATGGCTACTATTTGCTTGCAGGAGTTCGAATCGATTCGACATACGATTTTGTGGCAAATGCGAACGGTTTTGTCCCCGATACAATTCAAGATTTTGTGATTTCATCCGGCGAAAACAATTTGAATTTTACACTCGAACCATATAGGGGAATGATTTACGGCACAATCTCGCCATCGGATTTCCCCACGATAATATACGCAACCGATGAAACAGGCGAATTTATTTACGGTATCGGCGACACAACAGAAATCGACGATGGAAATTATGCTATAACTCATCTTCCCACAGGGATTTACGATATTGTTATCGCTCCACAATCGACCGATTATATCGGGCAGACAATCGAAAATGTTGCGATTACTCAAAATGAACCTGTAGAATTGAATATCACACTCGAACAAGCAGGTGTAGTCCGCGAGGTCTACGATTCTACCGGCGACGACTACGGTCCTGGATGGTATCTATATCCCACCGAGCAGGTGTTTGTCGATGGTGCATTCGATATTAAATATGTAAAAATCCGTGACCTTACAAGCGAGTGTGCATACCAGTTCGAGATTGGAGTCGTAAAAATTCCCGATTCGTCGGTTGTCTGGTGGAGTCCATTTTTTCCGCCGATGAATCTCGAAAAAATAGACATCTATATCGACTGCCACAGCGATGGAGCCAGAGTCGCACTGCCGAATAGAAATGCAGATTTCGCCGCTACCGATGCATGGGATTTCGCGATTTCTATCGATGGCTGGTGGAAAGGAATTTTAGCATCGAATGGGCAGGATATTTTCTCGAATTTCACGCAGGATGTGTCATCGCTCGATTTCGAGACAGACATAACAAATAACAGGATTTTCATCACAGTGCCGAAAACCGCATTTGTAGATAATCTCGGTCAGGCGGACACATCGCAGTTCGACCGATGGGATTTTCTCGTTTTGATGCTCGGACACGATGGCGAGGGTGTCGAGGGCGTTCGGTCGGTTAATGCCGGCACGAACAACCAATGGCAATTCAATGGCGGTGCCGATGGCGATATCGACCCGAATATTATCGATATTGTCGCGATGCCCGGTCTCGACCAGTTTGGCAATCCCAAAGAACAAGGGCGAACTCAGGAGCGAATGCTCGACTACACAATCGAAACACCTGTTGTGTTGGAATCTCATCGAAGTTACGATATTTCGCCGCCATCTATCGATTACGAAATTCCATCGTCTATCGAGCATCTATCTAAAACAGATGGCGTATATATCGAGGTAAATATCGAGGACGATGTATCTGTGAAATCGGCGAAACTGTTATGGCGGAATATCGGCGAAACGGATTGGCAAACGCAGGTAAATCTCGGTTTCAGAGAGTTGACAAATTCATTCGTCGGTGATATACCGCATAATTCGCTCAACTCAGATTCTTTCGAGTTCTATTTCGAGGCAGAGGACCAATCGGGAAATATCGCATACGAGCCGCAGGATTACGCCGATACTGCCGAACCTGTTGCACCTTTGTATCCATATTCGACTGTATCGCCTGTGCCGACAAGAGCTGTTCCGCCGATTACCGAAATCGATACGGTGAACTATCGCATTGCGACAAACACTTTTGCCGATACGATGACAGAAAAATTCCCCGATGGCACGATTCTGCAAATCGACCGAAGTAATGTTTCAGCGGGAATCGATACGATTATTATAAGCTATGCGAACTGGGATATTCCCGATAATTATGAATTCAAATCGCCCGATATCGAGAATCGAGTGCAATTCAGAATGCTGAATATCTATTCCGATAATGGTTTGTCGCCATTCGATAGCCCGCAATTTTTGTCATTCCATTATTTTGAAAATTCCGATTCGCAGTTCGATTCCGATGATGAAAATAATTTTGTGATAGCAAAATTAAATTCCCAAACCGATGTCTGGATTTCACAGGGTGGAGCGAACGATATTCATTCTAATTCGATAGAATTGAATTTCAATATAGATACATTCACAATTTTTGGGTTGTTCGAGTCGAAAACATTGAAATATTCCGATGAGCCGATTTCCGGAGTCGATATTTCGCCGAATCCATTTTCGCCAAATGGCGATGGGATATGCGATGAAACCAATATTACGCTGATTCTAAACTACGATGGCAATGTCGATATGGATATTTTCGATATAAATGGCGAACCTGTGCGGACACTCGCTCGAAACTATCAGGTCTGGTGTGGAAGAAATGAAAATATTATCTGGGATGGCAAAAATGACGACGATTATAACTGCTCGATGGGAATTTATTTGCTTTCGGTGCGGTTCAAATATGTGTTCGAGGGAAATGAGCGATACGATAGAAAAAATGTAGCGCTGGTTATAATTAAATGATAATAGTTGCAGTTTTTTGAAAAAAGTTTGTCTCGATATTGTTAAAAAAAATGAGTATAAAAAAAACATATTTAGTCGCAATTCTCGTGCTTGTTGTGAATTTATGGGCGATGGATATTTACACAAATTCGGGCACACGAGCGATGTCTCTCGGTGAAGCATTCAATTCTATCGGAACCGGTGCCGAAGCTGTTTTAATCAATCCTGCGGGAATTTTATCCGATAGAAAAATCGAGGTTTCAGCAAATTATGCAATGATGTATTCTGTCGAGGGATTGTCATCGTATTCATCCACTGCTGCATTTAATTCGAAAATCGGTGCATTCGGTCTCGGATGGAATAGATTGGCTGTGGCGAATACTTATAGTGAAAATCTTGTGCAACTCGACTATGCGAGACAATTGTTTAATAATTTCTCGGCGGGTGTATCGGTTAAAAGTTTCATCGTTTCCGCCGATGGCTACGAGAAATATGGCGACCCTGCATTTTCACCGAGTAAAATGGTTTTAACCGGCGATTTCGGGATTTTATGGAAAGCATCGGGCAGAATGAATGTTTCTGGCACTGTCGAAAATGTGAACTCGCCGAAAGTATCGTTGATTTCGACTACCGAGGATGCCGATGAACTCGACCGCACAATCACAATCGGGACATCGTATCGAATCCAGAAATTTTTACTGTTCTCACTCGATGCTAAAAGTTCCGATGGCGATTTCTCCGATACAAAAATAAATTTCGGTAGCGAGATTACATTTTTCGATGCGATTGCACTTCGCAGTGGTTTCTCACAGGGCAGACTTTGTCTCGGTATGGGAATTTTTGCTAAAAAATGGGCATTCGATTTCGGTTTCTTTTCGCAAAGGACTCTTGGAAATAGGTATCAGTTTTCATTGAAATTCGGACTTTGAACTTTTATTGAAAAATGAACATTAAAAAATACATATTTATTTTACTATTTGCCGTTGCGGTTTTGCCTGCGTTCGCATCGGTTAAAATCGAGGGCTATTACGAGAATATAACCACAATCGATGGCAATCTGCGATGGAAAATGAACGAGCCGCACAATAATCTCGAACTGCGATTTCTTGGAACACCGTATAGTGGAATCGAAGCATATCTGAAATTTCGTGCAGAATCGGATAAATTTCTCAACAATGACCGTGCCGAACGATACACGATTTACGATATGCTCGAAGCTCACGCTAAATTTCGATGGGACAAAGGATTAGAGTTTATAGCATTTAGCAGGGAGAATAGATTCTGGTTCTCGCAGGGATTGATGGAACTCGTTTCACAGTGGACAATCAACGATGGCGGCAATGCACAGGGAATTCGCACGGATTTTTGGAATTTTTGGAAAATCTATGGCAAAGCTATCCATTCGGACTATTCGCAATCGGGTGGTGAGGATGCTAATGTTCTGCGATGGAATCTGCCCCTATTTTCCGATAAGTTCAGAATTTCATCGACACTCGCTCGCAAGGATTGGGCGGGAAGCGACCAGAATTTCAATACGGTGGTATCTACCGATGCTTATTTTTCACTCGGGCGAACGGTTCCATTCCTTAAACGATTCGGCGATATTGGATGCGCTGCAGAAATTGTAAAAAGCAGAATTCCCGATGAATCTGAAAATCCAAAAAATCTCGCTATCGAAGCTGAAATGCGAAATATCAGAATATCGAATATCGAACTGAAACTCAGCTACCGAAATATCGGCGAAAATTTTAGGTCGTATCTATCTAACGACTACGACCAGGGGCAAAAATTTAATGAACAGGGTTTTAATATCAACGCATCGTATTTTTTCCCGACTAAGGCGATAAATCTCACATCGAGTTATGATGAATACCGTGCGCCGCTCAATAGAGCATTCCCGCAAAGTAGAACTAATCCAATGTATCGCTGTCAGGATTGGTATAATGAATTATATATCGAATTTATTCACGATGTCAGATATAAAGTATATTATAAATATTATCGCAGCTGGGATATAAATTATGATTCGTATAAAATATATCCAACGCTTTTCAATGAGATTTCATTCGAGGATTATTTTGCTAAGGTCAGATTGCAATTTCGCTGGAAAGATTTCGGCACACCGTATGAGATTCAGGCGTTCGGTGTCGAACTTAATGCTAATCTTTCGGAGAAATGGAAACTTTATATGCGAGCGATGAATGTCAACGAGATTTCGGAATCTCGGCAGACCGTTTTTGTTCAAATGCAATATCATGCATTCTCGAACACAGATTTTTTCATCGAGTTTGGCAATCCAGACGATTCAAACGACGATTTGACTAACGACGACGATTTTGTTAATTTTAATGCAACACAGGAAATAAACAAACAGATTAAAGCATACTTGAAAGTATATTTTTAAGGGAGATATAATATGAAAATAGTTCTCATAATAATAACTATAATACAAGTGTTTTCCCTACTTTTTGCGGGATATGAAATCACCGACAAGGGAGTCGAGTTCACATACTCCGACCCATCGGCGAAAACGGTTTATATCGGTGGCAGTTTCAATAACTGGTCGCAGGATGCTAATGAACTTAAAAAGGGCGATGACGGTGTTTTCCGAACGGTTATCGAACTGAAACCGGGTAAATATCAATATAAATTCGTTGTCGATGGCAACTGGAAAGAGGATACCGACAATCCCGAGAAAATAGATGACGGCTACGGCGGGATAAATTCGATTGTCGAGGTTTTACCGGTCGGGCAAAAAGTTCAATCAGAATCGAATAAACCCAAAACGAGCGAAGGCAAGGCAGTGTTCACATATTTCGACCCAGATGCTCGCGAGGTTTCTCTTACCGGCGATTTCACAGATTGGAATCCCACTGGAATAGAGATGACAAAACAATCCGATGGCAATTGGTTCGCTAAAATCGAACTGAAACCCGGCGAATACGAGTATAAGTTCGTTGTCGATGGCAACTGGACAACCGACCCGATGAATCCTACTGTGCGAGGAGATTTCGGCAACTCGGTCATTAAAATCGCCAGCGATGGCACAGCAGTTTATCCGGATGGTGCGAAAAAGCTTCCCAATTCGACTGCATCGTCGCGGATTTTGTTCAGCGGGCTTTTCGTAACTAATATGCTCACTTTCCGCGATAGAGACCTTCCAGGAGGATACTACGGTGACAATCGATGGAAACTTTATCGTCCGCTTGCCAAAGTCGATATAAACCTGCGGGTTAATGTTGCCGAGGGTGTCGCTGCATTCGGCTCGTTCGATGTAAATACTTTCGATGCCGAAAAAATTTATGAAGCTCATCTGCATATAGATTCTGTCGGGATTTCACTGAACACGCAAGATTTCGCACTCGATGGCTTTTATAACAGAGAAATATTTATACTCGGTGACCCGCTCGGACTTGTCGGCGATTATAAATATGATGAACCCACATTCGAGAAACCGCAGAAATTCGGGCTTGGATGCGCTGGAATCATTTTCGGAACGACTGTGAAAAGAACGATTTTCAAAGGAACGAATGTAAATTTACTCGCTGGGAATGTGTTCGAAGATTGGACACTCGATACCGACCCGCTCGATTTCTCAAATCGGTTCGGGCGAAGACCTGTCGGTTTCTGGATGAGAACTGTTGCTCGAGCCGATAAGCCGACAGATTTTTCTGATTACGGCACCGATGTATTCGCTGGAAGAATCTCGAACGATTTCGGTTTCATATCGCCTGCAATAGATTTCAGAATCGACCGAGACCAGTTGTGGCTTCCGACATCCGAGATAACATACAGCTTATTCGATTCGATTTACGACAACCATAATCTTCATTCCGATTGGCTCGACCTCGGAGCACTCGAAACAGGTATCGGTGGAGATTTGACAATCGTGCCGATTCATTTCATTTCGCTATATGGTGAATTTATAAATTGGAATTATCGTTCGAGTATCGATGCCGGCAATCGTGAAAATCACGATAACACAGGCGATTCCACATTGGATATAACTCTCGGCACGCAAAATGGATATATTGCCGGCGGCGGTTTGAAAATCGAACTGCCAAAGAATTTCTATGTGCAAAGTTCCGCTGAAATCGAGCATTACGACCCGATGGACAGCAACCAGACATATATAATTCCACAGCATAACGATGGTTCGACAGGACGACCGACATTGGAATTCCAAACGATGAGCAAATTCGATAGAACTAAATTCTCAGGTGCTGTCGGATTCGATAGAAAAATTGTTTCTGCGAATATCGAGGGATTCGATGAGAAAAATAAGGACGATTATAATTATATCGGTGTCGCTCCCGATATTAAATTGAATTTATTCGATAAAAGATTGATGCTGAAATCGATGGCGATAATTTCATCGGGGGAATGCGATAGCGAACGATTGAAATTCAGTGGAATCGATTTGATTTTCAATACGAAATTCTATCTGACGAAGAAATTTGCAGTCGAGGGAGATATTCTATACAAAAAAATTAAACAGGATTATGTTTCCGGTGTCGAGATAACCGATTCGACAGCTATTGTCGATAAATCGATTCTTGCACCGTATTTTGCATTTCTATACGAACCGAAAAATGGAATTTCATTCGAGATTTCCACAGGCGTGCGTCCATATAATCTGCGAGGGCAATATACAGGAAGAACCGAATGGATTTACGATACGATGTCCGACAATGGAATATCGTATATCGATGCACTCGAACGAATGTCGCTGTTTCAAGGAATAAATTTATTCGCAAGTGTGAGATTTTAATATATCGGGGTGAACAATGAAGTATATATCGACCGGCAAAATTATTATTACAGTATTACTGATATTTTCGATTACTGGATGTGTCGGGAATTTAATTAAAAATCGACTTCGACCACCTCACGAAATCGATGTCTCGAAATATTCCGGTATTATCGATGATACCGCCAAAATGAGTTCCGCAGGGAAAAATATGCACTATATAATTTTCCAGTATGAGAATAAAGCAGCACACTATATGAATCTCGCAGGTAATTTCAATGGCTGGTGCGGGACCAAAGAATACGACCGATTCGACCCATCTGCCGGTATTATGCGAGACGACAATAAAGACGGAATATGGGAAATCGTTCTGCCACTGCCATCGGGAAGATACCAGTATAAATTTGTAATCGACCAAGGAGCGAGTTGGGTCGAGGACCCAAATAATCCACTTAAAGATTTCGAGAATGGTATCGAAAATTCACTCCTCATCATAAGCGACTAACACCCATTCGGGTGTTTTTTGTGCGTTGCTTTCCTGTCCCGACAAGTCGGGACATTCCCTGCAACGCCTGCGTTATCAAAGTTTTCAAACCCATTAAAAAGAGCCGAACGGCTCTAATGAGTGCGGTGCCTGGTTCATTTTTCATTGTTAATTGATAATTCTACATTGATAATTGTTTCCCAAACTAATCACTATTTCTCCCGTCCTGCATCGATTGCTCCCAAAAGAACATTTACGATAGGTGGACGCTTGGTCGGTATTTTAATATCTGCGGGCGATTTGCCGAGATATTTTGCGAGTTCTCGTCGGATTATCGGAGTGCAGGTTCTTCCTTGACAGGGTCCCATTCCGACACGAAGGTATCTTTTAAGTTCCTCGAATTCGGTATAACCTCTTTCGATTGCATCGCGAATCTCGGCGAGAGTGATATCCTCACATCGACAAACTATTGTGTTTTCATCTTTTAATATCATTTTTATCCTCGCTTATTTTGAAATCATCTATATCCGAGCAATTTCCGAATATTCTCCAATACAGCGGTTTGAGCCATAACAAGATTACTTAAAATAGTGCATCCTGCGGCATTTGGATGACCGCCGCCATCGAAATATTCAGCAACTTTAGCAATATTTATTCCTCTTCGACTGCGGAATGAAACTCGAATATTATTAGGAGCGATTTCCTTAAATAATGCCGCTACATCGACATTTCGCACCGACATCGCAAAATCTATAATTCCTTCGGAATCCTCGGGGGATGTCGAGAAACTAAGCATCGCAGCTCTATCGAGAGTCAAAAATAATATTCTTCCTCTGTGGAAACTTCGGGAATTGAACAATGCGATTCCGATATTTCGCAGATAACCCTCAGAGAAATTGAAATAGATATTGGTTGTTAAAAATTTTGGCTCGGCGCCGAACTCGACAAGTTCGCCTGCAATTTTTAAGGCATCGGAATTAGTATTATTGAATGAAAATCTTCCCGTATCTGTCATAATCGCAACATACAGCGAACTCGCTGTTTCTTTATCGATAGGGGCATCGAGCGAGCGAATAAGTTTATAAACCATAGTTCCTGCGGCAGGAGCCGATGGATTCACCCAATTTATATCGCCGAAATTGTTATTGCCATCGTGATGGTCTATATTTGCGAATGGAACATTATCGGGTTTTTCAAAATCGCCCCAATCGATTCTATCGGCGGTCGAGCAATCGACAGCGAGCAAAGCATCGATTTTATCGGGAACATTCCCCCAGCCATTCGAGTATTTGTGCATAAAAGAATACCTCTGCGGGAACACCACAGGAGCTGGAACATATATATGTTTGCCGATTTTTGAAAGCACTCGTTCGAGTGCTATCACACTTCCAAGCGAATCTCCATCCGAATTTTTGTGTGAAAGCAATACGAGTGAATCGCTTTTCTCGATTAAATCGATGAGTTTTTCTGGTATTTTATCCATTTTATTGTTTATTCAGAAATATTTTCATCGAGAATTTGTTCTATTCGCTGTGCCGTTTCTATAGTATGGTCGGGGAGAAAACGAAGTTTCGGTGTAACTTTAAGGACGATTTTTTGAGATAAAAGCTGTTGAATTCGCCCGCTCGCTTTATTGAGTCCCTTTTCAATAGAATTCCAGGCATTGCTGTCGCCGAGTGTGCTGAAATATACCACTGCATTTTTTAAATCGGCTGAAATATGAACTCCCGTAATAGTAACAATCCCTGAAATGCGCGGGTCTGAAAGCTCATTCTGAACGATTTCACTTATAATTTGAGCCATCAAACTCGAAACCTGCTTCAATCTTTTCGATGTTTTTTTCTGCATTATAGAAACTCCGTCTCGATATTTATGATTACAATTCGCTTTTCCAGTTCGATGAGAGTGAGAATTTTGTCGAATAGTCCATCGATATATGCTCTGCTTTGGTTGACTGCAACGATAGCTATTGTCGAGCGCTGCCAAAGATTTTGATGCTCGATTTCAGCCACAGAGATATTGAATCTTGTCCGCAATCTTTCACGCAAAGATTTTATCACCGCTCGTTTTTCTTTCAATGACCTGCATCCCGGTATGTGCAGGTCGAAAATTCTCGAACCGATAATCATAATTATTAAATGAAAAATGTAAAATTATCAATGAAAAATGAATACAATATAAATCGACATCGGGAGGTATTTTCTACAAGTAACTATTACATTCACAGGGTTTGTTTAATTTTAATTTTTTCAAATATTTCGAGTTTATCTTCAGCTTGATAATCCTTGAAACCATCTATCATAATTCCGCATTCGAGTCCGGCGATAACCTCTTTAACCTGGTCCTTAAATCTTCTGATATCGGTGATTATGCCATTGCCGATAACTTCGCCATCTCTGATAATTCTGACATTAGCACCCTTGCGAGCAACACCTTCATTAATCATTAAACCTGCGATTTTTCCACTGCCGGAAACCTTGAAAACCTTTAAGATTTCCGCATTGCCAAGATATTCCTCGTGGACTTCGGGTTCGAGCATACCCTCGAGAGCTTTTTTAATATCGTTCTCGATGTCATAAATAACGCTATATATTCTAATTTCGACCTTTTCTCTATATGCGATTTCCCGTGCTCGTGCATCGGGTTTCGAATTAAATCCGATAACGATACCGCCCGATGCCGCAGCGAGAAGGATATCGTTTTCTGTGATAGCGCCGACACCGAGATGAATAACATCGACTTTAATATTTTCATTTCCACTTTTAGCGAGCATATCGGCAATAGCCTCGATAGAACCGCCGACATCGCCTTTAAGGATTACTCGAAGCGATTTTTGTTTGCCATCCTCGACTTTTTGATAAAAATCTTGAAGAGAAACTTTCTGAACACGGTATCTTTCCTGTTGTTCCCTGATTGTTCTTCGCTGAGATGATATTTCATTCGCAACTTTTTCAGATTCGACAACGAAGAAACTATCTCCCGCCGTCGGCACACCATCGATACCGATAATTCGCACAGGACGAGACAGACCTGCGTTGTCGAGTATTTTTCCTCGTTCATCGAAAAGGTTTCTAACTTTTCCAGAATGCACTCCGACAACAAAAGAATCGCCCTTGTAAAGTGTCCCTTGCCGAATAAGCACGGTAGCGATTGGACCGCGTCCTTTGTCGAGTTTCGCCTCGATAACGACACCTCTCGCGGGTTTGTTCGGATTCGCTTTTAGTTCGAGCAATTCTGCCTGCAAAATTATATATTCGATAAGAGTTTCGATGCCCATTCCATTAACAGCAGAAATTTGCACGCAAAGCGTATCGCCGCCCCATTGGTCGCAAGTAAGTCCCAATTCTGAAAGCTGTTGCATTACTTTATCTGTCGATGCACCCGGCAAATCCATTTTGTTTATAGCGATAATTATAGGGACTCCAGCGGCATTTGCGTGGCTTATCGCCTCTTTTGTCTGCGGCATCACACCATCTTTCCAATCGACCACAAGCACAACGATATCGGTTATCTGAGCTCCTCGCGCACGCATCGCAGTGAAAGCCCGATGTCCAGGGGTATCGATAAATGTTATAACACCATATTCTGTTTCGACTGTATAAGCACCGACATGCTGTGTGATTCCGCCCATTTCGCCTGCGACGACTTTCGATTTGCGAATGTAATCTAATAGAGTGGTTTTACCATGGTCGACATGCCCCATAACCGTAACCACAGGTGTTCGTTGAACTAATTTGGTTTCATCTTCCTCTTCTTCCTCGATAATTTCTTCTGCCTCGGGAGATATTTTTTCAATTTTTTTCTCGAATGATTCTGCAATAAGCGAAATCGTATCGAAATCGAGACGCTGATTCAATGTTACCATAATCCCGAGTTCCTTGAAACAATAACCGACAAGTTCGGTTGGCGGGATATCGAGTCTTTTCGCCAATTCCTGTGTCGTTAAAAATTCGTGAACCTGCAAAATATCAGGGTCTGTGATTTTCTCTTCGATAATCTCTGCTTTGCGATGATACTTTTTCTTTTTTTTCGTTTGGGAAAGTTGAGCGAGTGTTTTTTTCACCGAATCGGTAACTTTTTCTTTTGTGATAGTTTTAAGTAATTCTTCTCTTCGTTTTCTCCGTTCGGCCTCGAGTTTTCGCATTTCCACCGCATAATCGTGCCCCTTATTTTTTTTCTTCTTTCGGCGTTTTTTATGCTTTTTATATTTGCCTATTTCGCTCTTTACCTCGGCAGCACGCTGAATTTTCTCCTTTTTCTCTTCTTTCTTTTTAACTTTTTCTTTTTCCTTATGCAATCGTTGGTTAATGCTTTCTGCCATTTTTTCGGTGAAAACACTCATATGGCTCTTAACCTCGAAACCCATATCGCGCAAAAGCTGAACAAGTGCCTTACTCGTTAAGTCGAAATCTTTCGCTGCCTGATATATCCGCTTTGTAGCCATCTATCCTCCGTTCTTTTCACCGAGTATTAAAAAAATATATTACTCGAATTTTACAAATATCATTTCGTTTCATCGATATCGGTTTCATCGTCAATTTTTGCATTTTCTTCCGCAATATCATTAGAAAATTTCTTTTCCAATGATGTTTCAAGCACTTTATCTTTTGTAACGAACGCATTTCGTTCTTCGAGTTCATCGACCTTTTTGCGAACTTCTACTATTATATCTTCGACTGAATTGCCGATTTCGGGTATCGAGCGTAAAAGTTCGATTTTTATTCGAGATAATTTTTGGATATTATCTATCTCGAATTTTTTCAGTGCTTGAATTTGTTTATCGGTGAATATATCCAGTTCATCGAGTGTAGTAATGATAGATTTATATTGCTGCTCGCCAAAAATAGTGAGTCTCCATCCTACAAGTCTCGCTGCGAGACGAGCGTTTATACCGCCCTTTCCGATAGCGAGCGATAATTGTTCATCGGGAACTATAACAACAATTTTATGTTCATCGGGATAAAGATAAGTTTCGAGCACCTCGGATGGAGCCAATGCTTTTTGAATGAAGACCTCGGGGTCTGGCGAAAAAGGTATAATGTCGATTTTTTCATTCGAAAGTTCCTTTACAACAGATTGGACACGAGTTCCCTTGAGTCCGACACATGCACCTACAGGGTCGATTCTATCGTCTGTCGAATATACCGCTATTTTAGCACGCTCACCAGCTTCTCTGGAAACAGATACAATTTGCACTCGACCCTCGTATATTTCAGGGACTTCGAACTCGAAAAGTTTCTTAACAAATTCGGGAGCTCTTCGAGAAAGAACGATTTGTGGCCCCGAGGATTCACGCTTGACATCTTTAACATAAGCTCGTGCCGTTTTCCCTATCGGAAGATGCTCGTCGGGAATTTGTTCGTTGCGGGGAATTACTCCTTCGGTTTTACCGAGATTAAATATAAAATTCCCGCGTTCGATTCTCGATACCATACCGGATATTATCTCACCGATTTTATGTCTATAATCGGCATAAATAAGTTCGCGTTCGGTTTCTCTGATTTTTTGCAATAGACTTTGTTTTGCGACCATAATGGCATTTCTGCCGAATTCTATCGGATTAAGTTCTAAATCGACAATATCGCCGACCTTGACATCCGCTCTAATTTTTTTTGCCTCGGATTTCGCAATTTCAAGAGCGGGTTCACTAACTCTTGTAACGACAGTCTTATGCGCAACGATGTTTATTTTCCCAAGTTCCGGATCGATATCGACATCGATATTATCGGATGTCCCATATCGTTTCCTCACTGCCGATATAAGCGCTTCCTTCAGTGTATCGAGAATGACTTCGGGCTCGAGATTTTTATCTCTGACGATATCGTTTAGAGCATCTATTATCTGATAATTCGCAATTTCCTCCTGCATAGGTATTCCCTCCTAATATACAATTTTTCCAACTGCAATATTTTTAAATGGTATTTCTTTTTCGATACTATCACATAGTATTATTAAATATTCAGAATTTGCATCGAGCAATTTTCCCTCATAAGTTTTTCCATCATCGAGAACGATTCGCACATCTTCGGAGATAGTTCTTTTGAAATCCCTAACAGTTCGCAACGGTCTATCGAGTCCAGGCGATGACACCTCGAGAAAATACTTGTGTGGAAAAATATTCTCGCTATCCAATGCCTGCGAAATTCTCGATGACAATTTGGCAATTTTATCTATTGTTATTCCACCGTTGTTATCCACGAAAATACGAAATACTGTGGAGTTTCCAACACCTGCGATTACTATATCCACAAGTTCACAACCCGAATTTTCTACAATCGGTGCGATTATTTCTTCAATTTTCGGTAAAAATTCTTCCATTTTAAGTCGTTAAATATTTAATTTAATAATATGAATTACTATTATCAATCTTGCAAGGTTTTTTTCTATTTAATTTTTTATATCAAATTATATATTCATCGAGTTCGATTGGGTCGGCTGATGGTGCTGAAATAATTTGCGATATGCCATCGGGATAAAGTATTTGGACAGATATATTTTCGATACGCTTTTTTTTACAATATCTTGCAATTATGCTCGCACAAATGTGTTCGGTTTTAACCGAACTATCGGCATCTATTAAAGCTGTAGGTCCTGGAATTGAAACTGGCGATAGAATTTTTTTACTCCGATGAGTAGTTAAAATTTCATTTTCATATTCATTTCTTCCAACGATTATTTTTTTGCCATCGATTCTGAAATGTCTTCCAAATTTAAGAAGCTGAGTAGTCTCGAGAGTGATTTCATCGTGTTCGAGTGCATCGAAAAATCTTTTCGCATATCCGGGGTCCGTGAGCAAACATCCTCCCGCAGGCGATGGATAATCGTCTATGCCGAATTCTTTTGCAAGCTCGATTTGATTTTTTCGTCCACGTCCTTTTATTGCATATAGTTTTTCTCTGTCTATAAATCCGGATATTTCCAATTCCGATGGCGGCATTAGTTTTGCGCACAATGGACGCACAATTTTGCCCTCGACATCGGCTTGTTTTTCGATAAGTTTCATCGCCTCTTTCCGCTGAGAAAACGGACGCTGTCCCAAAACATCGCCAGTAGCGAGACCATTAGCATTAACCTGAAAAGCTATTTCCCAAGCTTTTTTTATAAAATATATTTTGCAGTCGAGACAGGGATTTGCATTCGAACCGTAGCCATAGTGTGGTTTTTTTATTATTTCGAGATATTCATCGCCGAGTTTTTTCTCGAAAATATCGAATGGTTCTTCGCCACGAATTAAACTATCATCGGATTTCCATAGTCCAGATGAGAACGGATGTAAAAATTTCACACTCAAAATTTTCAAGCCGAGTTTTGTCAGAATTGCTCCTGCAAGTTTGCTGTCGAGTCCACCCGAATAGAGAAGCACTATGTCGTAATTTTCCAAATTCATTGTTTGAATTGTAATTAAAAAAGTTAAATATTCGATAATTTAATTTTGCAGGAGTCATTATAAGGATTGGAAAAAAATTTTAGTTTTTCCACCTTTTAATCGAATTCATAGCCATCTGAATATCGCGGTCGGGCAATGTCAATGAAAATCTAACAAAACCATCGCCGCATTTTCCCATAGCGGAACCAGGAAGTGCTACGATTCCCGTTCTTTCGATAAGATGAGTGCAAAATCGTTCCGAACTCTCGAACTTATCGGGGATTTTAGCCCATACATAAAATGTCCCGCCAAAATTATTCGCCTCGATTCCAGCATCGTATAATGCTTTCAGCCAGATTTTAACTCTTCGCTCATAAATTTTGCGAATCGGTTCGGCGAGTGTCCAGTAATTGTCGATAGCGTTTTTCGCTGCTTCCTGAACCGCTCCGAACACACCGGAATCTAAATATCGTTTCAGTGTCAAAAACGAATTTGCTGCCTCACTATTGCCCACAAGGAAACCGACACGCCAGCCGGTCATACAAAAAGTTTTCGATAGCGAATGAAATTCGACTGCAACATCCATCGCACCATCTATTTCCAGTATCGAATGCGAGGGTTCACCGAAATAAATTTCATTATATGCCGCATCGTTTGCGATTAGAAATCCTTTATCGTGAGCGATTTCGACCAAATTTTTCCAGAAATCGAGCGATACCGTAGCCGATGTCGGATTATTCGGATAGTTGACCCATAGAAGTTTTGTGCCATCGGGAATATCGTCGGGATTAAGCACAAAATTATTTTCTGTGCGAAGTGGAATAGGTTTTGGAATTCCACCGGCAAAAACGATTCCCGCTCGATATACGGGATAACCCGGCTCGGTGTATGCTCCAATATCGCCGGGATTCAATATCGCCAACGGAAGATGAAATATTCCCTCTTTGCTGCCGATAAGCACGACTATATTTTTATCTACTTCGAGTTTAATTTTATATCGATTGAGGAAAAAGCGAACAATCGAATTCCGAAGTGTCTCGTTCCCACTATACGATGGATAGCGATGAGTGTTTATTTCTCCGAGGGATGTTACGAGTGCACCCTGAATTTCTTTCGGCGGTGGAATATCGGGGTCGCCGATTCCCATATCGATAACTCGCCGTGTTGCCGAGACTTCTCGTTTTATTCTATCGAGCTCTGAAAAGGCATAACTGGAAAATTCATCGAGTTTATCTGATTTGTATAACATAATCACTCGTTCATTTTAATATTAAAAATCACTTTATAGCTTCTGCGGTTTCTGCCGATATTTCACTTTTATCTATCCATTTATTCTCTACCCAGAGCATATGAATAACCGACAAAATATTGAACATAGTCCAGTAAAGCACGAGTCCTGCGGGAAGATTATAGAAAAAGAATAGAAAAACAATCGGCATAAGATATGTCATCATTTTCTGTTTCGGGTCGGTTACAGAAATTTTTTGCTGGATAAACATTGTAATTCCCATAAGAATCGGCAAGACGAAATATGGGTCTCTCTGCGATAAATCCTTAATCCAAAATATGAATGGTTGAGCGCGGAACTGGAAACCACTCGCCAAAGCACGATATAATGCAAAAAACACAGGCATCTGCACCAAAAGCGGAAGGCATCCCGAAAGTGGGCTGACTCCTCGTTTCTTATAAAGTTTCATCATTTCTGAATTCAGTTTTTGCGGTTCTTCACGGTATCGTTCCTGAAGACTTCGAAGTTCGGGCTGAATTTTTTTCATCCGTTTCATACTTTTAAGCTGACTGTGTGAAATCGGTGTGAGAACAAGTTTCATTAAAATCGTAAAGATAACTATAACCCATCCATAATTGGGAATCACTTTATATAGAAAACGGAGTAGAATCAGTAAGAATTGAGCGATAGGCGCAAGCCACCACCATCCGAGACTGACGATATTACCGAGTTTCCTTCCATATACTTTCAGTGTGAACCAATCGCGTGGTCCCGCATAAATTGTCTGCGATTTTGTGAATTTATTTTCTTCGATTCGATAATAAAGTCCATACTGAACGATTGGAATATCCTTTTGCGCGAGTGAATCGCGATACCAATATACATTTGTTCTGATACCGCTTGCACCGAGGGGTTTATATGGTATCAGAATCGTTGTGAAATATTTACTCGTATTGCCGACCCAATCGGTAGCACCATCTATTGCAGTAGATGGTTTCTTTTTCGATGGCTTAACTTTATCGACATCGTCTGCAATTTTGTATTGCGCGGCAAATTCGCGAATATCCCAGCCGAAATTTGTCTCTGTCGGCAAGAGACCGCTTTTGACCCATAATATTGCATCGGTGAAAATCGTAGTGGAATCTTTGCCGACAACAAAGATTTTGTGCATAATATGATATTTCCCATTCTCGAATTCGTATCGACGCTGAACCATCGAGCCATCGGGCAAAACACCGACCATCGTGATAGCATCGGTAGGATTATTTTCATCGAGATAAACCGAATCCTTATCCGCAGTGAAATTTACGCTTGCGGTGGAAATCGTTTTATTGCCTTCGACAAGAACGAGTTCGAAATTCGGTCCGCTCAATGGTAGCGGGAACATATCGACAGGTTTGCCCTTGCCATCGGTTATATCTTTCAATTTATCGGAGATTATATCTCCACCGAGCGTGGAAAGAACCACATCGTATTTATCCGTATGAACTGTTATTTTTCGAGGAACGATTTTTTTGCCCGTAGTATCGATTTCAGCAGTGTCGGCAGCTAATGCAGCGGTATCCTGAGATGTCAATTTATGCCGAGTGATTACCGTATCGCCTGTGGATGAAATACTGGGTTTGTTCGCGGACAGTGTATCGACAGTCTGCGGTTCGCTTTCCGGTTGAATCGTTTTAACTACAAATTTTTGATAAACCGGTGTTAAAAGCAATATCAATGCGATTAGAACTATACCTATAATCGTTTTCTTATCCATTTTACTCCCTTTTGATAAATGATGGAACAAAATCCAAAACAAAATAATGGTATAAAAATGGTATGCAAGCTCAATTTTTTTTATGTATTTACTCATTATAAGTGATAAATAGACTTTTTTATTCTAAAAATGAGTGTTTTTGGATTAATATTGAAATTTAGTTATTGCTTTCGAGTAGGATATTTAATGGTTTTGCACCAAGTTTTTCAAAATTGATATCTGTCAAATTTCTTTTAATTTCAGGGACATAATAAATTTTATATCCTAAATAATGATAGTATTTTGATTTTTGCGGGTCGAGTAAATATTCGAAAATTATATTCTTATCTTTGATTTTATTCCCTTCGAGAATTTTATCGATTGGTGGCAGGAAAGATTTTACCATTATAACAGATTTGTGCAGATTGTTTTCGCAGAACAAGATTATTTTTTTCGATTTTTCGATAGATTCTCGTTTCTCGATTCTATCCTCGAAAATCGCTCCTTTTTTAATACCGGAGAATCCAATATCTACAAATGAAGATGAAATTACGAGTATTGACATAACATAAAAAGCTTTCCTATTTATAAATGTAATAGCAAGAAATATCACAGATGGAATTATCGGGATTAAATAGCCGGTTTCATGCGGCAGGTCGAGATATAGAATCGAAAATATTATAATTGTTGCAACCCAACTGTCTATATATTCTCGTTTCACATTTTTTATTTTTGTGATATATATATTTTTATTTTTTGATATTTTGATGACTGTCCATATAATTGTAATAAGAATTCCGATAGTTCCGAGTATTCCCCAGAAATTTTGCGTGAAATCTTTTAGAACAGGTATGATTTGCGGTTTTCCTCCGAATGGAAAATGAAACATTCCCAATCCATAAGTGAAATAAGGAGAAATGTATAAAATAGTCGTGATTATCCCGGCAATTATCCCATATAGTATTATATTGAGCCATATTTTTTTATCCTTTTCTGCAAGCATCATAACCAAGAATGGCACAATCATCGCTCCCGATGTTATTCTACATCCGATAGCGAAACCGAAAAATAAAGCTGAAAGCATATATTTTCTACTTAAAATGCAATAGTATGCTATCATAATAAATGCTAATGCCCACATATAATCCATAGTTGTTGTGCTGGCGATATAAACTACGGGTGCGAAAGCGAATATCATCGCAGGGAGAATTTTTTGTTTAAAACCGTGTTTTTTAAGCGAAAGGGCAAAAAATAATACGGCTATCGAGGTGAATAATGCTGTGAATCCATTTAATATAAAATCGCTTTTATTCCATAAAAAAGAATAGAAAAATTCTTGAAATGGGAATCCAGGATGTCTTGAAAAATGATATGACCCGGTTTTGGCTATCCATCTTCCAGCACGGATAACACGCCAGCCATCTGTATCTACGCCATATCCGGGGCCTAAAAATGGTATTCTCGATAAAAATGTTATTAGAAAAATCGAAATGAAAATAATGGCATCTTTTGGGTTTTCTTTTTCAAGAAATTTCATATTCAGAATTTTATTTTTGGGGCTTTTTTTGCCTCGGGTTCCTCTAACTCGAAATATTCCCTGTGCTCGAAATGGAATAGATGTGCCACTATATTCGATGGGAACATATCTACCGCATTATTCATATCTCTCGCTACTGCATTGTAATATCTTCGGGCGAGTTGAATTTTTTCCTCGATTTCTGCGAGTTGTTTTTGCAGGTCGAGAAAATTTTCATTCGCTTTGAGTTCGGGATATGCCTCGGCGACAGCGAAAAGTTGACGAAGTGTTTTCGTCAACATATTTTCGGCTTGAGCTTGCGCTGCGATATCGCCACTTATTTGAATTGCCTGTTGGCGAGCTTTGGTTACCGCCTCGAATGTGCTTTTCTCGTGTGCAGCATAACCCTTTACAATTTCAACAAGATTTGGAATTAAATCGTATCTTCGTTGAAGCTGGACATCGACATCGCTCCAGGATTGTTCACTGGTATTGCGTAGTCTAACGAGTTTATTATAGATTACAATCAGTGCGATGACGATAACGACGAGTGCCGCTAAAAGTCCGAGAATTATCAAAATTATCAATGATGCGGTCATCATATTAAAAACCTCCCGATTAAAAATATTTGAATAAATACCTGAAAGATTATAAAATATTCATCGAATTACACAAGAATTATTTTCAAGGAATGTGAAATCGATTTATCTCGTTGTGTCACAATGAATAATAAGTTTAGCTTGTAAAAAATAAATAAATACTTGCCAAAACCTGTTTTTGTTCTTATAATTATAGATTATGAAATTTAATTACAAAAGATTATTTTTCAATAATCCTGTGCGTTCGATAGTTCAGGTTTTTTTTGCGGTTTCCTTCATCGTTTTAGTTCTGTCGATATGGGGATTTGCTGGAACGCATAATCTATGTCCCTGGGCAGTTATCGAGGTCCCGATATTAATGTTGAGACATGGTAGCGGTCTATTTTTTGTCTGGGGAATTTTAATCGGTTTGCTGGGCATTATTTCTACATTCATCTATCCACGAATTTTCTGTGGATGGATTTGTCCATTGGGAACGCTCTTCGATTTTTTGGGAAATATCGGGCAAAAATTGCATATTAGCTCAAAACGAATCCCACACTGGCTCAACGAGAAGATGAGAATTTTTTCATATGGTGTTCTATTACTCATCGTATTAGCCACCATTGTTAAGGGTTCACTTGTCTGTCAGATTGCTTGCCCAGCATTTTGGATTTGCGCTGTCTGGAAAATTTATATCCCGATTGCGACCGCTATTATTCTTCTGCTATGGCTTGCGCTTTCTCTGCGAGTCAAACGAGGTTTCTGCCGATACATCTGTCCATATGGTGCATTGCTTGGAACTTTCGCTCCGATTTCTCATTATGCTGTCGTCAGAAATCTCGAGGTATGCAATAACTGCAATTTATGCAATTTATCCTGCCCGATGGGAATCGATATAACGCAAGAATTAGTCGTGAAAAGCGCTCATTGTATCGGTTGTGGCGATTGTATAAAATCTTGCCAGCGCAATGGTTTGGAATGGGCAAGCAGAAAATCGGCAAAAAATTTGGAATTGAGCAATTGAATAGACGACTTCAGTCGTCTGCAAGAATTTGATAAGAGGTGAAAAATGGCGGAAAAGATTTTAATTATCGACGATGAAATTAATAACCTCGAGGTTTTACAGGCAAGACTGCGAGCTAACGATTTCGAGGTGATAACCTGCGACGACCCAATCGAGGGTATCGAGCTCGCTAAAACTCTCGAACCCGATTTAATCCTGCTCGATGTCAATATGCCACAGATGAGCGGTCTCGAGGTATGCAGGAAAATTAAAGGCGATTATTCGACATCGCATATCCCTGTGGTTTTGCTCACCTGTATGGACGATATAAGTTATAAACTCAAGGGTTTCGATGGCGGTGCAGACGATTATCTTGTGAAAGACCAAATCGATTATCGCGAGATTTCCGCTCGGATACGAAGCATTTTGCGAAGACTTAAATCGAGTCGTTCGGCAAATCCGCTGTCGGGATTGCCCGGCAATGATGAGATAATAAAAACGATTTCGAATGCGATAAGTGAAAAAAAACTATTCTCGGTCGCCTATGTCGATATCGATAATTTCAAACCATACAACGATAGATATGGGTTCTCGAAAGGCGATAATGTGATTTTACTGGTTGCGAAATCTTTGCGAGAAGCGATAGAACAGGTCGGCAGTTCGGATGATTTTCTCGGGCATATCGGCGGAGACGATTTCGTCGTTATCGGCAATCCCTATACAATGCGAACAATGGCGGATTTCGCAGTCGATTCGGTGAAAAAATCCGCTCCAAAATTTTATGAAAAAAGCGATATAGAACGAGGCGGTATCGAGGGACTCGATAGGCACGGTATCAAAAGATTTTTCCCATTTTTTGGAATTACCATAGCGGTTGTCGATATCGACCCGAACCGCGCCGCTGTTACTCCAGACCAAATAGCGACTATAGCATCGCAAATTAAAAAGGAACTTAAAAATTCCGGTGGAAATATTTACGGTGGATACGAGATAATTTTGAAAAAGAAACACACCAATATGTAGGAGAGGTTTTCAGACCTCGATAGTCGATAGAGATAAAATGTTTAATTTTCTAAAAAAGATAAATTCGAAACAGTGGATAGCGATAGTTATGTTCGTTATCGGGGCGGGAATTATGATATATTCGCCCTCGCTTTTGAAATCCGACGATTTCAGCAAAATCATTCTCGAATCGATTCTTGCAACTGCTGGATTTTTTATCGTATTTTTTGCGATTATAATTTTCATCATATCTACATGGGGTAGAAAGATTAGCGATATTTTGAAAATGCGGTTATTCGGGAGAAAATAATGATTTATATTAAGTTGGCATTGCAATGAATTCCCGATTCCATCGGGAAGAAAAGCAATGCAAAGAAAACACCTTAAAGGTTATTCGGGGGAAAATAATGATTCATATTAAGTTGGCATTGCAATGAATTCCCGATTCCATCGGGAAGAAAAGCAATGCAAAGAAAACACCTTAAAGGTTATTCGGGGGAAAATAATGATTTATATTAAGTCGGCATTGCAATGAATTCCCGATTCCATCGGGAAGAAAAGCAATGCAAAGAAAACACCTTAAAGGTTATTCGGAGGAAAATAATGATTTATATTAAGTTGGCATTGCAATGAATTCCCGATTCCATCGGGAAGAAAAGCAATGCAAAGAAAACACCTTAAAGGTGTTTGCATAATGAAAAAAATAATGTATCTTAAATAGAAAAATTCAATGTAAGTGAATATGATTAGGAAAATTTCATACTATATAATTGTCGAGATTTTGGTTGCTTTATTTGCTGTCGGCTGTGCACCGCGGTTTTACAGTGCAGACAAATCGCCGAGCGGATATTTCAAGCGTGGGATGAAAGCTATGAAAGAACATCGGTTCAACGAGGCACATTTCGCATTCAGCGAACTTGTGAACAAATACCCCGACTGGGAATATGCCGATGAAGCATTGTATAAAAAGGGTTATCTCGAATCGGTTCTCGGGCAATATAACGATGCAGTCGAAAGTTTCGAGAAATTATTGAAAGATTATCCCGATAGTCAGTGGCGTTTCGATGCATCGCTTTGGAGCGGGATTATCGGTGAACTTAATGCCTGCAAGGGGACTAATAGTGCGCAGAAATCGAAACCGAAAAGCGAATATCAGAAAAATGCTCGGGATGAAATCGATAAACTCGAATCTGAAAATGCAGAACTCAGACGGCAGGTTCAAATGCTTAGGAAATTATTAGAGGAATAAGTTATGAGGAAAATTTTTGCAGTTATCATAATCGGTTTTCTGTTTGTTTTCGGTGCTGAATTGGATGTCGGTGGAATAGATGAACTGCTCGATATGCTCGATTCACCTAATCCCGATTTTGTTCTGCTTCCCGATTATAAACTCGACTGGCTTTTCGAGGAACTCGAATTGAGAGGGGAAGTCCCGATATTAAATAGCATAAGCCCATATACGATGAGACAGATGCGAAATGTTATCGATTCAAATTCCGATGATTTCTGGACCGAACGAACCGATAGATTATTGTCGCCATTCGAGGTGAAAAATAATGGCTTTGCACTGTGGACACCCGGCGTATGGTTTAGGAAGAATTCATGGAACGATAAGTTCGATAAATTCGGTAAAATGAATTTCGGTGTCGGCGGAACTTATGGCAGATGGTCGTCTATCGGGGTATATCGTATGGACAGTGGATATTATTCCAACCCGAATTATTATGGCGCACGTTGGGCGCGAGTTGCCGGTAAATCCGACCAGGTTTATGTTCGCTGGAGTGGAAAAAATACTTATTTTCAAATCGGGAAAGATTATCTTAAAACAGGACTTGGAATGGCATTTTCGGGAAATAAACCTTACGAGCGAATTCAGACGGAATTCAATTTTGGGAATCATCTGAATGTATTTTGGTCTATCGGACAGCTCGATAATTATGTGGAAATTCGAGATACTATAAAGGATATATATAATAGGTATATAGCAGTTCATCGAGTTCGACTGAAATGGACACATTTCGAGGTCGGTTTTTCGGAATTAATGCTTTTCGGAGGAATGGGCAGACAAATCGAAATGTATTATTTGATGCCTTTCTATGCATTTCACGGCGAGCAATTGAATCATCCGTGGGATGACAACACACTTTGGAGTTTAGATATGA
This sequence comes from bacterium, assembly GCA_021162205.1. GTDB lineage: Bacteria > UBP14 > UBA6098 > B30-G16 > B30-G16 > JAGGZE01. The sequence continues at coordinate 16,145 of JAGGZE010000085.1, read as the reverse complement.
AAGTTTTGATGCCGCCTTTTAGATTTCGCGCCGAAGGAATTTTAGACGATTTTCAAATCGACCACGAAGTTCCCGAGGATAGAGAACCTACCGAGGCCGGTTTCGCTGTTCAAGCGGATTATTCGTTAATGTCGAAACCTGTTTTTATAACTCAATCGCTTAGATATGAAATGGTGCTGCCGAGAACATTTAATCAGGAAAAACCGTGGAATAGATATCTTTATGAAAATCAACCGTTGGGAGCTATATTAGGAAACGATTTCGATAAGATTTCGACGAGGACAAATCTATATGGTTCATTTTATAGCGGTTATTTAGAACTTTATCACATTCGTAATGGCGAGGGTAGAATCGATGATATATGGACAGAGCCCTGGTTAGATACCGATTGGTCGGAAAATTTCCCGACCGGTGTGGTCGAGCGTAGAACGGGATTTGAAATATCTTTTTGGCTCGATGGTCTAAATTGGGATATTAAGAATTTTTCTGGTCAGTTTTCGATATATAATAGATTTCAATTTGAAAAGATTTCAAACCTCGAAAATGTGGATAAAAATGATGAGAATAGATGGGAGCTTAAGATGGATTTTGTGGCAAGGCTTTGGTATAGTGGTTTCTGAGGTGATAAAAGTTTCTCCTTGACATTATAGGGAGTTATGCGTATTATTAATTAAATTTTATTGAAATGAAAAAGTTTTTCAAAAATGGCTTGACAATAACAAATGGGTTTAATAGATTGTGCCAACACTTTGTTCGAGGAAGTAAAAAAACTGCTCCCTGATGTCGAGGGAGAGCAGTTCTGTTTGTTTTTGATATTTGATAGAGCGGAAAAATATTTTTAGTGAAAAGCATTTTAATTCGCAGTTTGAAAGTGATAGAGGCAGGTAAGTAATTGTTATGTGATAAAGTTTTTGGGAATAATTTTTGAAATTATTCGATTATGGAGACAAAGAAACAAAATATCCAAACAGGAGGTATGATGTGGGAGTAGACACAGTAGGTAAGTTAGTGTCGATGTTAGTAAGTAAAACCTTTTTCCGAAGGGAGAAGAATATGAAAGGCAGAGGAGTAGCTGTTGTAGTGCTCGTTAGTTTTCTTCTGATGTTTGGTGCGGTTTCCGCCCAGACTGGAAGTGACTGGCAATATTTTAATGTATTCAACATTGTCGAGGGGACGCCTCCGTATCCAGGCACAGGTCCCGGCGGTGTAGCTCAAATTCCGAGTTGGTATCTTCCAGATTTCTCGGTAATAAGTAGCTATACTCCAGCTCGAGCTAATGAGTGGATTGGTTATCAAGACCATCCTACTATGAGTATCGAGGAAACCCCTGTGTATGGACTGTGGGGAATAGATATGGAATCTACACCCGATGAGGATTTGGTTCGTGTCCGTTCCGATAGAGCGGTTCTCAGAATGGACCTTCGTGCCGCAACGGACCAAATCAGAGTTGCCGGTATGAAATTAACTGTTTGGGGCACTCAGGATTTCGACCCTAACGAGGATATTGCACCGATTAACTCTCAGCATGCTTATGATATGTATTATCCTACATATATAGCTTCCAATCCCGATTCGGCGAAAGATTACTACACTGGTGTTCAGTTCTATGTCGATGAATGGCATGTTACCGACCATTCGCTCAACGACATATTCGACGAGACCGATATAAATGGTGTTGTCGAGCAACTCGGTGTGGACCAGAGAATTTATAATATCGACCAGGGTGAACCCACGGCTGTTACATGGACTTTCGATACCCTTCCAGCAACTTTTGGTCCCGATGGTGTTACACCTATCAATAGATGGATTCGTGTTCCAGCACTCGATAGGGTTGCTGATGGTCATCAACTTTACGGTTGGCAAACAGTAGTCTATTTTCAGAATTCGATTGTAATTCCATCTGTTCTCGGTTATTCTGAATATCTTCCTTTCCGAAGAATTTGGATTGTGCTTCAAACAACAGGATGTCATGGTTGTATAACCAATGGTGGTGGTATCGAAGGTATCTCCGATATGGATACTTTCTATGTCGGTTTCACCGGCCCCGATGATTTTTATTGTTATATAGACGATGATAGAAACCACCGTTCTTTGCCACCTTTGGGTCATGTCGAAGTCGAGCCAGATAATCCTGTTCCAAGCACTCCAGAAGCTCAACGATGGAGCAAGGCGGAACAGATTATCGGACAGGATACGATTCCACCTTATGTATTCGCACTTTATCCCGACAATAGAGTCGGTTCAAATGGTCCACATTCGGACCTTCAGGGTGTCGATGGAATGTCGGCTTCTTATAGTTTCGACCCTGCGACAACTCACGAATGGGGTTCGATTTCCGACCCTGTGCATGCAGATGGCGACCTTTACATTTATACTGCTGACTCCACACAGTTGATTTCTTTCAAAACAAAGGACCAGCAGACTTGTGTAGATTATGTTATAGTCGAGATTCGATATATGAATGGCGGTGGTTTCCCCTGCCGTATCGACTCGGTATTTTTCTGGAATCCACTGGAATTTCCGGACCATGCTCATGGTATCGCACCTGAAACTTATAATGGTGGACACGGTAATGGCTGGCTCGGTGCGATTTCTACTGGAATTCCTCCGACCTGTGTTCACAACCACAGCACTGGAAGTTGTCCGCCTGTGAGTATCGCTCACAGTGGTTATGAACTCGATTGGACAGATGTAACTGTGGCGACTCACGAAATCGGTGTTGTTCACGATTTGCGCGATACTTGCGGTCTGGATTCATTCTGGATTGCCGTTGGAAACAATGGCAGTGAGGATGAACTTGCCGATTTCCTCGATGGTTCTATCGTTCAGGTTACTGTTCGAGCATTCAACCGAAATTACCATACACAATTCGATACTTGTGAATTTGGTGCTGGTGTTTTCGCTGAATTAACAGATTACAATTCTTATCCTATGCATTGGACAGAAGTAAATTGGCAGTTTGTTGTGGACCTTTCTGCGCCGACCGCAGAGCTTATTTGCCCGACAAACAGCTATCCATCCAATGATTGGCTCGATGACGATACGAAGGAATATTTCAATTATGGAACTCTTCCGATTCCGTGTTCGGGACCGAATTATCGCAGAAGCGATGTTATCGAGGGAACTCAAGTTCCTTATACATGGCTTGCCGATTCGCTTCCAATGTTCCACATTCGTGTTTATGACCAATATTCCAATGTTCACGATGTTACGAATCACGGAGTTACATATCCAAATGGTGAGGGTGGTTCCGGTTTCAATTTGAGAGATTTTGAAATCACATTCACTATTCTTCGTCAGGGCGTCGGCTCTGAGGAGACCGGTTTCTTTGCTCCTACTGGAACCGATGTAATCACTGTTACGCAAGACGACCTTATTCCTTACGATGTTTGTCTTTGCACTCCAGGTGGGGGAACGATGGTTTCATCTGCTCCCGGCGTGTATTTTGATGAAGACAATAATGGTCAGGGTGGCGAACTTTATGTGAATTTCGAGAATATATATAACACACTCGAGCCATTCCGTCGTGGCGATGCCGACCTATTCAGATTAGGTTCTGGCGATAAGGTTTATGTCGAGTTCACAAGATTCTTCGACGACCCCGATTTCGGTCAGGGTTCACAGAAACCCACAGACCTCGATTTTGGTTCTATCGACCTTCAGGTATCTGGCGATGCAAGCTGGTGCGGAGCCGCAGGATTCAGCTATAATGGAAACGACCCCAATTATGGAACTAACACTATGGAAGAAAACCATGTTCCTGTTATGGCGGACCCAGCTGCATTTGGTTGCCCTGGTTATGCTGCTCTCGGTTATCATCCCGATACACTCGGCATTTTGAGAATCGACCTTGTCGGTCCGACCGCACCCGATTCGCTGTTTTATCCACCGAATAATTGGGTAACTTCGGATACACTTCAGGTTATTACTGTCGATTTATTCGATGAAATCGGTTTCAACAATGTCGATAGACACGATTATTACAACGACTTAATTTCCGATGGTTATAATCCAAGATATTATGGTGTTGCAGGTGTTAATTCAGATTCTATTATAATGAATCTAAAAGTTCGCGGTTGCGATGGCAGTTGGCATCCACAATATAATGGTGCGAGCGGTCGTAATTTCACGATTCATACCGCTTCTATCGGTCATCCGAGAACATCACCGAATACTGTGAACAGCGACCAGAATCTTGTGATTGAAAAAATCAGATATCACAATGCAACGGATGAATGGTGGGGAACTCGTGTCGTATTCGACCCGACCGCCGACCCGACAGGATTAAAATTCCGTCCTGGCGACGAAGTTTGTGTGACTGTATATACTCCCGATAATGCACATACTTCTTGCACAGATGCTGCGGCAGGATTCGGTCCTTGTCCTTTCTGTGAGGGTGGCGAATCTACCGATGGTCTTTGGTATGATGGTATGACTAAAGATTATTTCCCATTCAGGGATTTTGTTCCAGGTATGAATTGGGCAGTAGACACACTCGACCCGGATGCTTGGCCAGACCCGTTAGTTAATGACCGTCAGGTTGCAAGGTTCACATTCTATGTCGACCCGACACCGCCGGTTTATGTTGTTACTCAGCTTAGTTTGTGCCCATTCGAGGCAAAATATAAAATTACAGATATTTCTGACCATGTCGGTCCATTATGGTGTGATGAACATGTTGCGAATATTGGGGCAATCGACCTGTTCCTTACTACTACCGATAATGAGGACTGTGATGGTGATAGTGTCAACAACAGCGATACCATCTTCGTGAACGACCTCGCTGTCGGTGAATCTACATTGGTCTATCATGATGGAAATCATCTTACATCTTGTCCGGGAACTGGTTTCACAGGATATTGGGGCGATGATATGGCTTATTGTGTCAACCCATCTCCTTGCTGCACCACTTGGGTTCGAGATAATAGGAAACTTAAGGTTTCTCTCAAGCGCGATGCGGATGACCCTCAACGCGCTTCTATCCTGACTCTTTCCTGGGACAGTGATGGTCCTTATGATTGCCATTTCTTCGAACCTTACGATACTGTGAATGTTAAAATACTCGCAGGTGATGAACCGAACACTCCTTGGTTCCCCGCAACAGCCAGACCAGAACCATGGGTCGGTCCATACACGGGTGCATCAGGTCCAGATTACTATGCTTGGTATCACGATGAAGATTGTTTCACTTTCCCGACCGATGCCTGTGACCAGTATGATACCTGGATTACGGTTAGAGGTCAACGATGCACGGCTCATACTTATGCCGGTGCTGGTGGGATTGTTTATAATTATGATTGCAACGGACTTATTGCTCGGACATATACTCAAAGATGTGATTTTGAGAATCCTAATTGGGATGAGGTTCACAACGAGACATTTGTTGTTCAGCCGAGTCTCGATGTAACCGAGGTTCGTTGGTTCAATGATTCAGCTTGGGTGAGATGGAATGTATTCCCACCACAACTGTTTAATTATCCTCCAGACCTTGCTGGAATGTATGCAGAGATGGACCAGGTTCTTGGATATGATTGGGTAATTCCAAGCAATCCAATTTCTGATACCGATACGGCAGATGCGATTATTTCGCGTGGACTTGTTTCATCTTATACAACAGACCCGCAGCTCGATGATTGGACGAAGGGTCTTAATTTCATTACATTCGAGATTCAGACTTGCACAGATTCTATAGTCTGGGAATGTCTCGGTGGTGACCATCCATATAGCGATTCGGTTGTTAATCATTCACCGTATGCCCGTGTAGTGTTGTTCGACAGTGCTGGAACACAGGTATGGAGCTATGAGGATTGGTATGATTGCACTTGTGAACATTGCTGGCTGCACTATACACCACTTCGCGATACGATTCCTCTCGAAACTCACGGTTGTGTCGATGGTGGAATTCTTCAAATCGGACCTATCAATCAACTCGGTGCGGTTTATGATACACTTATCGATTCCGTGATGTTCTACGATACCGTTACAACAAGCTGGGTTCTTGCAAGCACAGATACTAATGTTTATTGGGGTGGACCTGTATTGAGAATCGACCCGACATCCGACCCATCTACATATCGTCATGAGAATCTTAGTGCTGGTGGAGATACGAACTACATCAGCTGGGATGCTCCTGTGTTTGGATTCCTCAATAACGACAGCATCGTTGTTATTGTTAGAATTGCCACAAGAAATGCGAACCAGTTCAATTTGCCGGATGGTTATGTCGATAACGATTCGATTGCAGATTATCATTACTATTCGTTTGCATATCGAGTGGATATGGAACCACCTGCTGCTCGTTTCTCATCGCTCGTGGCTGGCACAGGTTATGAAGAAGTGAACTGTATATATAGACACGATACCAATCATATAATTCGAGTTCGTCTCGAATCTATTATCGATAGTGGTGTCGGTTGTTCGGGTGGTGGAACGGATGTTGCTTGGACAACTACCTGGCCATTGCCAGCGGTTGTCGAGGGAAGCGATGTTCTTCGCTATCTTTATCATCCCGATCTCGATGAGTCACTCGAACTCGTTTATAATCCTGGCACTTATTATCTATATACAAATGAGTATAAAGAAATTCACAACTGTGCCGATGAGAATCAGGTTGCGAGAGCAATGATACTCGCAAGCCCGATTACACTTTACCATGGTGTAGATACCGAAACAGGCACGGTTTATGAGACAATACTCGATGAAGATACACTGTTCATTGCAGATTCACTTTGGGCAGAAGCTATTGTTCAGGACAGACTTGGAAATGAGCAGATTGTCCAATCACATCCGATGGGTCTCGATAATGGATTACCTTTCGTTAAGGGTATTGCATTTACGACTGCTATTCGTGAGACTACTGGTTGGGATTATACTTATGACACAACAGGTGCTCCAATCGATTCGACACCTGTTATCGGTGGCATCACTGGATTCACCGAATGGGATCCTTCACTGTTCCGTCTTCCGTGGGATTCTGGTGTTTCCACTCAGGACAGTCTTATCGGTGTATTTAATTTCGGCGACCTTTGCACTGTGTTCGTGAGAATTTGGTTCAATGATAATATGGATATGCGCGATATCGACCCGCTTACAGGACACATTGTTAGATTCCAGCCAGAGGGTTGGACGCATTGGTTCCCTGTTATTCCAATCGAGACAGGCGCAGGATTCTATCCACTCGCTCAACTCTATGCCGATTATAGTCTTGTCGGTGAGGGTCCGATATGGCGTTCTGTTCCATCGGATAGAGATGCGATTTCGTTCGAGCATCCAGATGTAAGTCTTTCCGATATCGAACCTGGTTGGAATACCGACCGTGAATGGATTGGCTATATGGTTATTGCAGGCGGTAATCTTATGGATGGTGTTGCAAATCTTCGCATTCAAGGATTCGATGATAATGCTGGCAATAATATGGTCGACCATGTTTATCCATTCAGAATCGAGACCGAGTATCATCCACCGACGATGGGTTGGCCTACACCAGAGCAATTTGATAATTCTGAAAGTGATAGTTGGGAAACTCCTTATGGCGGCGGTCCTAATGTAATAACCGGCTATGAGGATGGTTATTTTGAATGTGATTCAGCGTTCGTTCCAGTTAGTTTCTGCAACGAGATTAACGCATTCGATTTCGACCCGACAATCACAGATAGTATTGTATTCTTCGTCTATTTCCACGATACAATATGGGCATCATTAGACCCGACTGCACCATCGGCGGAACATTATACAATCGATAATGTTTCGACATCGACAGATATCTGGTATGATGGTGTTTCTGGATACTATTTCGCAAGAATTCCTTGTGATTCGTTCGACCTCGCTGTCGATGCCGGTCTTGGAACGAGATATGCCAGTGTCGAGGTTAGAATTTATTCACGATTCTATCCCGATGTTTATGTATCAGATGAGTATAGCAATATCTATATCGACAATGAAGACCTGACCTGTTCAGAACTTAGAATGAGCATTTTGAGCGATGTTCCTCCTGGAACGGATACACTTGTATTCCCTGTTACTACGAGTGCAGTTAAATTTGCTATCGAAGGCTCGATGATTCAGGAAGCCGACTATGTCGATATAGTTCTGATTAATATGCTTACAGGTCTCGAAGTCCCCGTTACTGGTGGATATATTCCTGTGAGCGATATTCCTGCACCCGATACAATCTGGTATAATGGTGCGGATAGTGTTCTCGAATATACATGGAACTGCTATGGTATTCTTATTCCTGGAATTTACACGGTCGAATGGCGAGTTACTAATGAAATAGCGATTCAGTCCGGTGTGACTTCACCTACAGGTTCCAACACGGTTCAGCACAATACCTGCTGCACACGAGATTACTTCCTCGTTCCGCGTGAATCCTTTGTTGCTCGTGGCGATAATTTCACCGATGCTCTTATGAGAACATCCTGCAATTATCCGACACAACCTGCATCGGATGATATTTATCCGTGGACAGATGAGGAATTCTATCCCGATTATCCAGCATGGGTCGAAATAGATAGCACTATTGTCGATGCTCGTGCTTATGTTCACAGATTCCAGATTACTACATTCAATAATCCAGATTATACATCTGGTTCGACAGACCCATTCATCAGAGATTACATCGAACAGGGTGGATATATGGGCGATTCCCTATATGTCATCTTCGAGGTGTTTGCTGGCGATAGTCTTACAGATAGTATCTGGATGGACATCCATGATGAATTTGGTGGAGACATCAGCGGTTCTAACCGAGCGCTTCATCTGAGTTTCGGTATCGATGATACCGTTTGTATCACAGATTGTCTCGGAGCAGACCACTGCTACTTCATCTATAGTTGGACAGTCGATGACCAGGATAATAGATATGATGGTCCTGTGGAAATCGATGTAAGACTTTGGGAACACCCAGTTGGTTCACCGACAGTTGCTGTTTCTACCGATAATCCGACTTATGTCTTGCTCGATACCTACGACCCCGAATATAAAATCGACCTGCTTCGCTATGCGGGCGGTGCTTATACCACGATGGACTGGTGCTATAATGACAGTCTTCCTGGTGAGCATATTTGGGTTACCAATGCAGACACGATTTTAATCGAGGCAACCTGGCTGCAGACCATATTCGACCAAGCTCCGACTGCTGAGGGTTATATTTCTTATGACCAATATTCACATACCAGAAATTGGGATTTCCTTAGAATGACAATCGATGGTATGCCTAATCACGGTTATGATACAGATGACCCGAATGACCTTCTCGAGGCAAGATTGTGGCATACGACTCTCGACCCATACTATTTCACATATTCGTTCTGGTATCAACCCGATGGTGGTTACGATATTCTTCCAACAGATGTCGACCGCTGGAATTACTTCAATAATAACAACTATGAATATCTCTGGACAGTATCTAATGACCCTTACGGGAACGGACTTGCGAAGATACTAATCAAGGGTCGCGACGCTGCTGGCAACATACTCGATTATGACGAGGCAGAGAATTCTCGTTCCGAGGGCAAATTTGTCCTTATCGATACCGACCCGCCGACAATCGATGGTGATTTGGTTACCGTGACAGTCGGTTCGTTCGAGGCTGATATCGATGCTATCGACGATAATCTTCTCGGTGGCGGATATTATGACCCAGTTAATGGAACTTATGTTCTCGTTACTGTATATGATACCACAGGCGATACACTACTTGCAGGACCTTTCGCTGTTGGCGATGATGGTTCGGTCGAGATGCAGCCTGCGACATTCACACAGGATACGGTTCTCGTATGTGCAACCGACCTTGCTGGCAATCAAGCTTGTGCTTTGGTTCCTGTGCAACCAGAATTGGTTTGCTGCAGTTGGAATCTCTGCCCGGGTTGGAACTATGTCGCTTTGTCGGTGGTTCCCGACGACCCGACAGTCGATGCGGTATTCGGTCAGCAAGTCTATACGATGTGCGATACTCATCTGATTCAATATGATGTAACCGATACACTCGACCTCGAATATGGTTATATGGTGTTCGCATCTGCGGAGACTACAATCGAGGTTTGTGGAACTCCATATTCTGCGACAGACTTTATGGTTCATAATCTCTGCCCGGGTTGGAATCTTATCGGTGCACCGTGGACAGATGTTCCTGTAACAGCTATCAGCACGGACCCAGCAGGTGTTCTGTTGACCGATAATGTTCTGGAATATAACTGTGATGCACACGCATATCAGCCTGTGTTGACGCTGAATCATTGCAAGGGTCATCTTGTCTTCGTCGATGAAGCTTGCTCACTTTGGATAGATACATCGAAGACTGTAACTTCGCTCAAGAAACGCTTTGCATCACCATTGTGGTCGGCAAAGTTGAATGTGTCCGGTATCAATGATGATTTCAACCGCACACTCACTATCGGTGTTGCCGATGGTGGAACCGATAATTTCGATGCTGGGGCCGATGTAGTTATTCCACCTGCATTCCCGGATGAGATGGATGCAAGAATTGGTTCATACTATGTCGATGATTATCGTGCAGAGGGTGGAAAAATTACTTGGACACTCGTTTCGAGAGGCGAAATCACCTTGACCGCAGATTTGAGCGATGTTCCCGATGAATATGATGTTTATATTCAGTATAAAGAGGACCTCATCAATCTCGGCGAGGTTGGAGAGCTGACACTTCCTCAGGGCAGTTATAATGTTGTTGTTGCGAGAAGGGCGATTCCGACAGCTTATAAGCTCGGTCAGAGTTTCCCGAATCCGTTCAATGCTGCAACAGTTATCAATTACCAGCTTCCCGAGAAAGCGAATGTCAGAATCGAGGTATTCGACCTTTCAGGACACAAGGTTAATACACTTGTGAATGATGAGCAGACTGCTGGCTATCGCAGTGTTGTCTGGAATGGCACCGATGATGGTGGTTCGACTGTGGCGAGTGGAATTTATTTCTACAAGATTACAGCCGGCTCCTTCAAAGATACAAAGAGAATGATACTCTCCAAGTAAAGAGCGGTGCTCGTAAAATTGGGGTGGGACTTTTCAAAAAGTCCCACCCCCCATTAAAGTTTTTAGATTTGATATTTTTTTTAAGTCAGTTTTTTTAAGTCGATTGAAACAAAAACAAAAAATTACCAAAAAGGGGGAAAAATGATGAGAAGAACCGTGCTTTTAGCAACCCTTCTTCTGCTTCTTGCAGGTTGGGTTTTCGCACAGGACTGGACATACCCAGTAGTTATTCATTCGGGAGATAGGGCTGCAAGTAGGACATTATATTTTGGAGTGGACTATCGTGGAACCGATTGTTTCGATTCTGGGATTGATATTCCTCTTGTTCCAGGTGTTCCCGGTGCTTATTATTGTTATTTAATTCCGCCTTGCACCGATGGCTTTCCTGCTGGAATGGATCCTTATCTTACATCCGATGTTAGAAGCTCCGATGTAGAAAGTGTCGGATATAATGCTACTTGGTGTATTAGGGAATCAGGCGATACTTCGCCATACGACAGACTTGTATCTTGGGTAATCGATGATTTACCTCTCGTCGAGGATACAACAGATACGAGCGGTGGAAAATCTTTAGCTGAAATTATCGAAATAGGTGCTCGTCCGATAGGTTCCGATGACACACCCACCTGGGTCGATATGTCGACTGTTGATTCATTCACATTTTCACCCGGCTATGAAATTCTTGTTCATGCAATTATGGTCGGTGGTGTGGACCATCTGCCACCATGGGTTGTGAATATTTATCCAAGCGACAGTGCCGAGGGTATTAGCCGAACCGATTCGGTTTTATTCAATATTGTTGATGATGTTTCGGGTGTCGATTTATCATCGGTTACCGTAACAGCTATGTTTCATAATGCTACGCTCGATTCGGTTGTCGATTTGACAGGTTTGGGAGTTTTTACTGCCATTACAGGTAGCGGCGGGTATCATTTTGTATATGAACATCCCGGCGATGCGTTTCCTGGAACTACGCAGGTTTGTCTTTTCGTAACAGGTCGAGACAACATTGGAACTGTTATGGATACATTCACCTGGTGTTTCACAACGCGGCTCGAGATGGGCGAAATCGATTCGTTCCCGCCTTATTTCGAGGTCTGGACTCATGCTGGAATGCCGCTCGATGTTTCTATAATGGATACTGTTAATTTTATGGATGCAATTTCGTTCAATGTTCGTGATGCCGAGTTTGGTGTCGATATTACTACGATTCAGGCTTTTGTCGATGGTGTCGACCGAACCGCAGAAATCGAAACAACGAGAATCGGTATGTATGAGGAATATAATGTTGTGATTCCACCGTTCCCTGTCGATGGCTGGGCACAAGGAATGCCGCATTCACTCGATATTACTGTTTGCGATTTTGCTCCGAACTGCACGACTATCACGGTAGATTTCTATGTTCCTCTTCCCGAGGACCTTGTCCCGTGGCAATTCGATGTTACTATAAACCGCGATGCTGTTCCATCGTATCTGACATTCGGGATGTCCGACGATGCTTTGACTGGTTTCGATTCACATGACCAGATTCGTTGGCCCATGCCTGGATTTTATGCGTATTTCCCGCTGGATGACCCGACTGTGATGGATACGATGCTTTCTAAGGATATTCGCACATTGCATCAGGCAACAGAGATTTGGCCCGTTCATGTTCAAGGTGGAACAGGTGATTTCGATATCACCTGGAATCCAGCTGTGATACCCGATTCACTTGGTTCATACCAGTTCAAACTTTATGTCGGGCATGGTCTCGAAGGCGGCGCTGTTAGCTGGGACGATATGAGTATGTTCAGTTCATATCCTGTCGGCAGCGATGAAATTATTTATTTCAAGACTGAAATCAGCACAGGTGAAGGTGCAACACCCGTTATTGTGAATCTCGACCCTGGTGCCGGCGAAACTGCTGTGCCGATTTCAAACAATATTTGTTTCGATGTCATCGATGATATCGGCGTCGATACGACAACATTGCAGGTTTGGCTCAATAGTATAGATGTCAGCGATGGTTTCGTTGTTTCTACTGTTCTGCCGAATGGCTATCGTTTATGTTATGACCCGCCGGGATTTTTTGATTTGAATGAGGATTATAATGTCCATGTTCGTATCAGCGACATCGATATAGTTACGCATACACTCGATACGGCTTATACATTCACGACAGGTGGATTCTGTGGACCGATATTCGAGATGAATCTTACCGCTTACGATTCTACTGCCGATTCGCTGCTATTCCAAACGATGACAATCGGGACAGATAGCAATGCAACCGATGGTTTCGATAGCGGATTAGATTTTCCTGCGCCACCGCCGATTGGATTCGGTGTTGTTTCGCTCAATCCCGATACCAGCGACACTTTATTCACAGAATTCTCGACAGATATGCGAAACAATTGCAATGTGAACACATGGAAAATTAAATTGGTTATTCCCGGTCCACCTCATACACCGCTTGCAAATTGGCTTCAATGGAGTATCGATGATATTCCTGTAAGTTCTATGTGGTGTCTGAAAATTGCTGCGGGAACTTATGCAACTGCACCTGCCGATGACGATTATGTCTTTATGAATGAAACCGATAGACTCGACCTTGCGAGTGGACAGATTGCTTATGTGAAATACACTACCGAGTGCGATACGACCGCAAGATTTTGCGTGAATGGTATTGTTACGGATGAACTGACCGACCTTCCTATAGAAACTGCACAGGTCGTTGTCGGTGGACTTTCCGATTTCACAATATCCGATGGCTCTTATGAAGTTTGTGGTCTTCCAAATGGAACTTACGATGTGATGGTTACAGCGGATGGCTATGATACGCTTATCGCAAATGTAGATATATCAGGTGCCGATGTAGTTCTCGACCTCGAACTTACTCCGTTTGGATACGATGTCTGCGGAACTACTTATGTCGCGGGTGTCGCTCAAGGCGGTGTTCATATAGTATTTGGACCGACCGAACTTTATTCAGGTGTCGATGGCGAATATTGTGTTCATTTGACCGCTGGTTCTTATGAAGTAACTGCTTCATATGCTGGCTACCCCGATTATCTCGATACTGTAGATGTAGCGGGCGATATGGCATACAATATCAACATTACTTCTATTCCATTGACAGTTAGCGGAACAGGTTCACTCGATGGCGTGCTAACCGAGGGAATTTCGATTTCAGTCGATGGCACACCGACCACGACAACCGATACTGCCGGTGAATATACAATGGATGTTAGTTATGGACTCCATACGATTACTGCGAGTTATGCTGGCTATGCCGATGCTGAAACTACATTGCTTATCGATGCCGATATGACACTCGATTTCGACCTTGTCGGCGCTCCGATACAGATTTGTGTCGATGTTACACTCGAGGGTGCAACCGATAACAGCGGCGCATTAGTTCAGATGCCGCCTGCATCCGAGCAGGTTACTCCGCCGAGCGGTCTCGTATGTTTCGATGATATGGACTGGGGCGATTACACGATTACCGTGTCGAATGAATACTTTGCCGAAATTGAAACAATAATCACAGCGAATATGGATACTACAATCGAAATCACATTGCCATATTATTTTCCACCAGAGGATTTGATTTGTGATTTCGCTCCGACAGACCGTCCATTTGCGGCAGGTGAATCTTTGCATGCTGAAATCAGCTGGACAGAACCGACAACAGCATTGACTATAGCGAGTTACGATATTTATCGTGATGGTTTGCTTCTCGACAATACCACAGAAGTATCCTACGACGATTACGATGTAGTCGATGGCGAAACTTATGATTACTATGTGGTTACGGTTTATGACGACGACGGTGAATCTCCTGCAAGTGAACACTGCGAGGTCGAGATTGCTGTTACTCCAGACGACAATGCTCTTCTTCTTATCGATTTCGACAATGGAGCGGGATTTGCCGAGGATATGCAAACTACATTGGCAGCTATCGGTGTATCCGCTGTTACGATGACCGACCAGGATGAGGATATTAGTTTGCTCGGTCGCTATAATCTCGATGATTACGATGCTGTATTCGTAGTTCTCGGTGTTCGCGGAGATGCATCCGATGAGAATATGAGTGCTGCAATGCAGACTATGCTTGTCGATTATATCGATGGCGATGGTTTTGTCTATATAAGCGGACCGGATTTCGCTCAAGATTATGCCACAACAGATTTGCTTAATAGATTCTATTTCTCTGCGACCGAAGGTGCAGATTCCACAACTGGAAATGTAGAATTCATCAGTATGGATACCGATTTCTATATGGGCTCGGTATGGAGCAGCGATTATGCCTACCAAACAACCGCCGACCATTATGTCGATGCTTTGGCAACGATTGGTGGGGCTCAACCTGTGTTCTATGCTAATGCCGATTCGTCTATTGTAGGTGTTCACTATACTTACAAGAGAGTTTATACATCGATTTATGTTACTGCTCTTACTTATGCTGGCAGATTTCTCGGTGGAATTCTCGACTGGATACCGATTGTGAATACACGAGTCGATGAAAGTTCTGTGAAACCTGCGGCATTCGCTCTAACTGTGAATCCGAATCCATTCAATTCTGTCTGCGGTATCGCATTCGATATCCCGACAGATGGAATGGTCAATCTCGGCGTGTATGACATCTCTGGAAACAGAATCGCTACACTTCGACAGGGTAAACTTGGACGCGGTCATTACACAACTAATTGGGATGCAAAAGATGCGAACAGCGGTGTCTATTTTATAAAACTCACTGTAGATGGACGCACTGCTACATCCAGAGTTACACTCGTGAAATAGTTCTATTCTGAATACTGAAATTGCAAACTCCCCCGGAGAAATCTGGGGGAGTTTTTCACCCTTCGGGCAGGCGTTCGCCCACCCTTTGGGTGTTCTCTTTGTGCAACTTTCCTTTCGCTTCGCTCAATTCCCTGTTGCACCCACTTGAGCAAAATAATATTTCAAAAATTAAAAAGAACCGAAGGGTTCGGCGAAAATGAATTTCACTCTTGTGAAATACCACGACTTGTCGGGACAGAAAAGTTGCACAAAAAAAACATCTTAAAGATGGTGCCAGAGATTTATTTCTTTTTCACCGCCGGTGAGTTTAACGAAAAGTTCTTCGAGGGATTTATTTTCCATTTGTGCATCGGAACGAAGTTTATCGAGTGCACCGATTT